>CP099603.1:300000-492739 GCA_024372625.1 Comamonadaceae bacterium OTU4NAUVB1
CAACGTCAACGTCGCGAGCACCCCGCTCAACCGGCGCGCGGGCGGCGCGCCGGCGCTCGGCGAGGACGACATCGACGCGCTCGTCGCGTTCCTGGGCACCCTGACCGACCGGCGCCACGCGGCGGTGCTCCCGGCGCCGACGCCAACGCCGACGCCCGCGCGCTGAACGAACGACCCGGCGCCGGCCGGGCGATCCGACGATCTGGCACCCGGATGCCGGCTTATTCCGGGGAAGGGCGCGCGCGCGCCGGGGGAGACTGCGCCAGCCCCTCGCGCCGTGCCGCGGCGCGAATGGGGTCCTCGGCCATCCGCCGTCCATTGCCAGGAACGTCCCGTGATCCTCTCCGCCCTTGCCGCTCCGGTCGAAGACCTCGACGAGCGCGACCGTCTGCGCGCGCTCGACGCGCTGCAGATCCTCGACACCTTCCCCGAGGCAGTCTTCGACGACCTGGCCTGGCTGGCGGGACGGCTGTGCGACGTGCCCATTAGCCTGGTGACGCTGGTGGCCGCCGAGCACGCCTGGTTCAAGGCGCGGTGCGGACTGGCGCACGAGCGCATGCCGCGCAAGGAGGCCTTCTGCGCGCACGCGCTGGCGCAGGACGACATCCTGGAGGTCCGCGACGCGCGCGCGGACCCGCGTTTCGCCGACCTGGCCCCCGTGACCGGCGCGCCCCACGTCCGCTTCTACGCGGGCGCGCTGGTGCGGGGCGCGCAGGGCCATCGCCTGGGCACCCTGTGCGTGCTGGACACCCGTCCGCGCACCCTGAGCGAGGACCAGCGCGAGGGCCTGCGACGCCTGGCGCGGCGGGCCAGCGAGGCCCTGGAGACCCGGCGCCAGCGCATGCTCGCGCAGAGCCGCGAGGCGGCCGTCGCCGAGCTGCTCGACGTGCTGCCCGACGGCGTCGTGACCTGCGACGCGACCGGCGCGCTGCGCGAATTCAACGCCGCCTCGCGCGAGTGGCACGGCGTCGACGCGCGCCACTGCGCGCCCGCGGACTGGGCGCGCCATTTCGGCCTGTACGACGAGCGCGGCGAGGTCCTGTTGGAACCCTCGCGCATCCCGCTGGCCCGGGCCTGGAACGGCGAGCGCGTGCGCGGCCAGACCATCGTCATCCGCCGGCCGGACCGCCCGCCGCGCACCGTGAGCTGCAACGCGAATCCGCTGCTGGGGCTCGACGGCGCGATCCTGGGGGCGGTGTGCACCATGCACGACGTCACGGCCCAGATCCGGGTCGCGCAACTGATGGAGAAGATGGCGCTGACCGACGACCTGACCGGCCTGCCCAACCGCGCGGCCTGGTTCGCCGAACTCGACCGGGCGGTGGCCTGGGGGCGGCGCAGCGACCACGGCGTGGCCGTGATGTTCATGGACCTGGACGGCTTCAAGCAGATCAACGACGTGCTCGGCCATGCCGCGGGCGACGAGGTGCTGCGGCAGTTCAGCCAGCGCCTGCGCCAGGCGTGCCGCGGCTGCGACTTCATCGCGCGCCTGTCGGGCGACGAATTCGTGGTGCGCCTGCAGGGGCTGGGTGCCGATCCGCTGGACCTCGACCGGATCGCGCGCCGCATCCACCAGTCCATGGCCAGCGGCATCCGCTGGAACGGCCGCGACATCGCCGTGGCCTGCAGCATCGGCTTCGCCATGGAATGGGGCCCCGACGTCGATGCCGCGCGGCTGATGGAGAAGGCCGACCAGGCGATGTACGTCGCCAAGCGCGACAAGTCGCTGGCCTTCTCGGCCACGCTGGACGCACCGCTGACGGCCTGAAGGGGCCGGGCACGGTCGGCGGCGCGGTGGCGCGGCCGCGCGGCCGACCGGTGACGGACGCAGTCGGTCGACTTCGTCCGAACGCAATGAAATTCAACCGAGGATGAACCAGAACACCGGTTCGCGCAGCGTCGACTCGACTGACGTCACCGCAGGCGCTTCTGGGCCTGGGCCCGTCAGGCGATCGCGTCGACGGGCGCGGCTTCGTCCTGCAGCCGCGCGCGCAGCCAGCGATCGAAGCGGCCCTCGGGTGGCGACGTCGGCGTGGGCCGGTGCTCGGCGAAGAACGCGGCCAGCAGCGCGATGGCGTCCTCGGCGGCGGGCACCAGCCGCGCGGCGCAACCCAGCATGAGGTTCAGCGGCATGCCGAAGTCCTCCACCGCCATGCCGCCGTCGACCTCGCGCAGCATGCCCACGGCGTCGCGCTCGCAGCGCCGGGTGCGCGAGACCCGCTCGGCGTACGCCTCGGCGGACGCGCCGTAGCCCACGATCGGCAGGTCCAGCGCGGCGGCGAAGCCGACCTCGAACGCCGTGCCCGAATCGGGTTCGTGGCCGCGCCACTCCTGCAGGTCGGCCAGCACGCCGTCGGCCTCGCGCAGCATCCGGGTGTTGGCCGCGTAGATGCGGCGGGCGAGCGGCGCGTCGGCCGCCCCGCCGCAGTCGTCGGTCGGCAGCAGGGCGTGCAGACCGTGGGCCTCGCACACGGCGGCCAGCCGAGCCAGGTGCTCGCGCGCGTCGGGACGGAAGACGGACGGCCCGGCGAGGTAGACCTTGGGACGCAGGGATGCCGCGGCGGGCACGGCGGGCATGTCGGGACTGGCTGGAACGGCGATGGTCATGCGGCGACTCCTGGAGGCCGGTGGGCGGAGTCCGCATGCTAACGGCCGCGCGGCGTCCCCGGCCGGCCGTCGCCTCACAGGCGCTGCGCGATCACGATCTCGTGGATGAACTGCAGCTTGGCGACGGCGCGGAAGGGCAGCACGAACGGGTAGGCATCGGGCTGGCCCATGCTGCGCGACAGTTCGTTCATGACCTGGGTCAGCTGCACCCACGCGTTGAGCATTTCCAGGAAGCCGGCGGCGCCCGGCAGCTCACGCCGCCAGAGGTAGTTGCCGTCGAGCGGGTCGGATTCGGTCGCGGCCTCGTCCAGCGCGATGCCGAAGCTCGCCGCGGTGTCGACCGTGTCGGCGATGTGCAGGTAGTGCGACCAGGTCTCGGCCCAGTCCTCCCAGGGGTGCGCCGACGCGTAGCTGCTGAGGTAGGTGGCGCCCCAGGCGGGCGGGGGGCCGTCGCGGTAGTACTGCTGCAGGGCCTTGGCGTAGTCCATGCGCTCGTCGCCGAACAGCGCGCGGAAGTATTCCAGGCGCAGCGCGTCCGAGCGCACCAGGCGGTCCCAGTAGTAGTGGCCGATCTCGTGGCGGAAGTGCCCGAGCAGCGTGCGGTAGGGCTCGCCCATCGCGGCGCGGATGGCCTCGCGCTGGGCGTCGTCGGCTTCGATCACGTTTAGGGTGATCACGCCGTCGTGGTGGCCGGTCATCACCGGCGCCCCGCCGGCCAGGGGTTCGAGCATGTCGAAGGCGATGCCCGGCGTCGTCGCCGTCCGCACCTCCACCGGCAGCCGCAGCGCCAGCAGCTGCGTGAGCAGGCGGCGCTTGGCGGTCTCCAGCTCGCGCCACCGGTGGCGGTTGAGCGGCGTGTCGACGTCGAACATGCGGCGGTTGAGGCGGCACGCCAGGCAGGGCGTCTCCAGGTGGCCGAGCTGGTTCTGCGGCTCGTGCGAAGGCACCAGCCAATTGCAGCCCGACGCGCTCTGGCGGTTGACGCAGAAGCGGAACAGCGCCCCGGCGTCCGCGCCGACGATGCGCCAGAGCGCCGGCGCCGGCCCGGGCGTCAGCGCGACCATGGTCAGGCGGCCGGTCTCGTAGCCGAGCTGGCTGCCGCAGTTGACGCACTGCGTGTTGCGCAGGAACACCGGGCGCCCGCACTGGCACTTGTAGGCGCGTCGGACGACGGGAGACTTGAGGTGCGGCATGGCGGATCCGGGAAGGCGAGGAGGGTGCGGCCGGTGTCGACCGGTCCGCCGGGGTCACCGCGTCGATGCCGGCGTGGGCACTATGGCCGTGCCGGGGCGGCGGGCGTGCAGGACCGGGGCTCTTTCGGTGGGTCCGGGGCCGCGCGCGAACGCCCGGCAAAGGCGCCTTTGCCTCTAAACTGCCGCGACTCCCCCGGTCGAAAAGAAAGCGCCATGAACCTGCCCGCACACCAGCTGACGATGACCGTCCTCATGACGCCCGACATGGCGAACTTCGCCGGCAACGTGCACGGCGGCACGATCCTGAAGTTCCTCGACCAGGTCGCCTACGCCTGCGCCAGCCGCTACGCCGGGCGCTACGTGGTCACGCTGTCGGTCGACCAGGTCATGTTCCGCGAGCCGATCAACGTGGGCGAACTGGTGACCTTCAACGCGTCGATCAACCACACCGGCACCTCGTCGATGGAGGTCGGCATCAAGGTGCTGGCCGAGAACATCCGCACCCAGGAGACGCGCCACGCCAACAGCTGCTTCTTCACCATGGTGGCGGTCGACGACGACCGCAAGCCCACGCCGGTGCCGCCGCTGCGGCCGTTCTCGCCCGAGGAGCGCCGCCGCTACGCGGCCGCCGAGCTGAGGAAGCAGCTGCGCCAGGAATACCGCAGCCGCTTCGAGGCCGCGCGCAACGTCGCGCCACCGCCGGCGGCGCCGCGCCTGCCGGGGATCAAGACGAAGGACGGCGCCCCGGCCCCGGCCGCCAAGGCCTGATCAGGCCCCGGCGATCCGCAGGCCCAGCAGGCCGATCGCCAGCGCGCCCGACAGCACGGTCGCGCATTTCCAGAACACCACCGGGTCGCGCTCGATCAGGGCCGGCGCGCGCCGCTCCAGGAATTCGCGCCCCGGCGCGCGCAGGTCGTGGACGAACTCCGACACCACGGCCTGGCGCCGCGCGGGCCGCGGGTGCAGGGCCTTCTGCAGCACGGCGTCCACCCAGGCCGGCAGGGCGGGGCGGTGGTGGCGCACCGGCACGTAGCGCAGCCGCCCCAGGTCGCCCGCGCCCCGCACGCGCGCGACCTGCAGGCCGTAGGGCAGGTGGCCGGTGAGCATCTGGTAGGTGAGGACGGCAAGCGAGAACAGGTCGGAACGCTCGCTCGCGGCGTCGCCGACGAAGTATTCGGGCGCGGCGTACTGCAGCGTGCCGACCCGCTCGCCCGCCGCGTCCTCGCGTCCGCCCTCGGCCAGCCCGGCCACGTGCGCGGAGGCCAGGTCGATGATGCGCACGGTCCCCGCGCGGTCGATCATGACGTTCTCCGGGCGCAGGTCCTGGTGCAGCATCTCCTTGCCGTGCAGCGCCTGCAGGCCGCGCGCGAGCTGCTCGACGATGGCGCGCACGCGGTCGAGGCCGGGCGCGGGGTGGTCGACCATCCACTGCGCGAGGGTCTGGCCCTCGACGTATTCCATGGCCACGAACAGGTGGCCGCGCACGCGGTCGACGGCGGCGGCCTTGACCACGTGCGGGCTGTCGATGCGCCGCGCCACCCATTCCTCCAGCACGAAGCGGTCGAGGTGGTCGGCGTTCTCGTGCATGTCCACCGCCGGCAGCTTCAGCACCACCCGCGCGCCAGTCGCGTCGTCCACCGCCAGGTGCACGTGGCTGCGCGCGCTCGCGTGCAGTTCGCGCACCAGCGTGAAGCCCTCGAAGCGCGCGCGCGGGCCCAGCGCCGGCGGCAGCGCCAGGCCGGCGCGCGGCAGCGGTAGGCGGGCCGGGTCGGCGCGTTCGGGCAAGGCGTCCACGCGCACGATCTGCACGGTGGCGTCGTCGTCGCTGCCGAGCGCGCGCGCCCGCTCGACCAGCCACCGCGCGGCGCCGTCGAGGTCGTCGCCGTGGCGCGCCAGCGCCTCGTGCACCGCCGGCGCGTCCAGGCGCACGCAGGCGCCGTCGGTGGCCAGCACGTAGATGTCGCCGACCGCCAGGTCCCAGCGGCGGTAGTCGATCTCCACGTGCGCGCCGGCCCCGAGGGCGCGCGCCAGGTAGGACTCCAGCGAGGAGACGTGGACCCGGTGGTCCTCGGTGAGCTGTTCCAGCGCGTGCGCGTGCAGGCGGTGGACGCGGGCGTCGCCCACGTGCAGCAGGTGGGCGTCGCGGCCCTTGAGGATCAGGGCGGTGAAGGTGCAGACGTGGCCGCTGTCCTTGTCGAAGCGCGCGTCGCCGCGCATCGTCTGGGCGTGGAGCCAGGCGTTGGTGGCGTCGATGACGCGCTGGGCCGAGCGCCGCACCGACCAGGCGTCCGAGGTGGCGTAGTAGTCGTCGAGGAAGCCGCGCACGGCCGCCGCGCTGGCGACCTGGCTGACGGGGCTGGAGCCGATGCCGTCGGCGATGGCCACGGCGATGCCCTTCGATTCGCGCAGCGGCCCTTCGGCCAGCATGGCGCCGTGGAAGTCCTGGTTGACGGCCTTGCCGGGCCCGGCCAGCGAGTGCTGGCCGAGGCTCACGCGCAGCGACTCGCGCATGCCGCGTTCAGCGCACGACGCGTTTGGGAGCGGTCTTGTAGTGCGTCGAATAAAGCGTCAGGCCGACGAAGGTCAGGCCGCCGACCAGGTTGCCCAGCACGGTCGGGATCTCGTTCCAGATCAGGTAGTCCATGAGCGTGAACTTGCCGCCCAGCAGCAGGCCGGTGGGGAACAGGAACATGTTGACGATCGAATGCTCGAAGCCCATGTAGAAGAAGATCATGACCGGCATCCACATGCCGATGGCCTTGCCCGAGACGGTGGTCGACATCATGGCCGCGACCACGCCGGTGGACACCATCCAGTTGCACATCACGCCGCGCACGAACAGCGTCAGCATGCCGGCAGCGCCGTGCGCCGAATAGCCCAGCGTGCGGCCTTCCCCGATGTGGCCGAGCCGCTCGCCGACGGCGTTGGGCGCCTCGCTGAAGCCGAAGGTGAAGATGATGGCCATGAGCACGGCCACGGTCAGCGCGCCGGCGAAGTTGCCGCAGAACACCAGCCCCCAGTTGCGCAGCACGCCGGACCAGGTGGCGCCGGGGCGCTTGTCGAGCACCGCCAGCGGCGCCAGCGTGAACACGCCCGTCAGCAGGTCGAAGCCCATCAGGTACAGCATGATGAAGCCGACCGGGAACAGCATCGCGCCGACGAGCGCGTTGCCCGTGTTGACGGTGACGGTGACGGCGAACGCCGCCGCCAGCGCCAGGATGGCGCCGGCCATGTAGGAGCGGATCAGCGTGTCGCGGGTCGACATCAGGAGCTTGGATTCGCCGGAGTCGACCATCTTGGTCACGAATTCGGCGGGGGCGAGGTAGGCCATGGGATTCCTTGGAAAAAAGAGGGAGGCGGCGGCGGGGACGCGGGGTCGGGCTCAGGCCAGCGCGACCTGCACGCGGCCCTCGTGCACGCGCACCGCGTGGGCGCGCACCGAATGCTCGGGCGACTCCAGGCATTCGCCGCTATAGAGGTCGAAATGGTTCTTGTAGAGGGGCGAGGCGACGACGATGCGTTCGCCCAGGTTGCCCACCAGCCCGCGCGAGAGCACGCTGGCGCGCGACTTGGGGTCGACGTTGTCGATGGCCAGGAAGGCCTGCCTCGCCGCGACGTGGAAGATCGCGACGTGCACGCCCTCGACCAGGGCGCAGACGCCGGTGTCGGGCAGGATGTCCTCGGGCGCGCACACGGCGGTCCAGCGCGGGGTGTCGTCGGGGGTGGGGGTGGCGGTCATGGGGTGGTCCTCGGTGGCGTTCATGCGGCGGCGTTCATGCGATGGCGACGCTGGACGCGGCGGCGCGTTCCTCGGCGCTGGCCGGGCGGATCTGCCCGCGCTCGCCGACGAAGACGATGTGCTCGTCGGGCTTGTCGCTGTTGACGAACGAGCGGAAGCGCTGGCGCACGGCGGGATCGGTGATGGCGGTCTTCCATTCGCACTGGTAGGTGTCCACCACGTGCTGCATCTGCGCCTCCAGTTCGGCGCCCAGGCCCAGGGTGTCGGCCACGACCACGCCCTTGAGGTAGTCCAGGCCGCCCTCGAGGTTGTCGCGCCAGGTGCTGGTGCGCTGCAGGCGGTCGGCGGTGCGCACGTAGAACATCAGGAAGCGGTCGATCAGGCGGATCAGCTCGGTCTTCGAGAGGTCGGTGGCGATGAGTTCGGCATGGCGCGGCTTCATGCCGCCGTTGCCGCAGACGTAGAGGTTCCAGCCCTTCTCCGTGGCGATGATGCCGACGTCCTTGCCCTGCGCCTCGGCGCACTCGCGGGTGCAGCCGGAGACGCCGAACTTGATCTTGTGCGGCGCGCGCAGGCCCTTGTAGCGGTTCTCCAGCTCGACGGCCAGACCCACCGAGTCGTCCACGCCGTAGCGGCACCAGGTCGAGCCGACGCAGCTCTTCACCGTGCGCAGCGACTTGCCGTAGGCGTGTCCCGATTCGAAGCCCGCCGCGATCAGTTCCTCCCAGATCAGCGGCAGCTGCTCGACGCGGGCGCCGAACATGTCCACCCGCTGGCCGCCGGTGATCTTGGTGTAGAGGCCGTACTTCTTGGCGATCTGGCCGCAGGCGATCAGGCCGTCGGGCGTGACCTCGCCGCCGGTCATGCGCGGCACCACCGAATAGGTGCCGTCCTTCTGGATGTTGCCCAGGAAGTAGTCATTGCTGTCCTGCAGGCCGGCCAGGTCCTTGCGCAGCACGAAGTCGTTCCAGCACGAGGCCATGACGCTGGCGGCGGTGGGCTTGCAGATGTCGCAGCCCAGGCCGTGGCCGTGCCTGGCCAGCAGCTCGGCGAAGGTGCGGATCTCGCCGACGCGCACCAGGTGGTAGAGCTCCTGTCGCGAGTAGGGGAAGTGCTCGCACAGGTGGTTGTTCACCGCCATGCCCAGGCGCGCCATCTCCACCTTCATGACCTGGGTGACCAGGGGCACGCAGCCGCCGCAGGTGGCGCCGGCCTTGGTGCAGGCCTTCATCTCGGCGATGGTGCAGGCGCCCTTGCCGACGGCCGCGTGGATGGCGCCCTTGGAGACGTCGTTGCACGAGCAGATCTGCGCCGAGTCGGGCAGCGCCTCGACGCCGATGCCGACCTTGGAGTGGCCGTCGCTCGAGGGCAGGATCAGGAACTCCGGCTCGGCCGGCAGCGCGATGCCGTTGAGCGCGATCTGCAGCAGCGTGCCGTACTCGGCCGCGTCGCCCACCAGCACCGCGCCGAGCAGCTGCTTGCCGTCCTCGCTAACGACGATCTTCTTGTAGATGCCCTTGTGCTCGTTGACGTACTGGTAGGCGCGCGAGCGGGGCGTGCGGCCGTGGGCGTCGCCGATGCTCGCCACGTCCACGCCCATCAGCTTGAGCTTGGTGCTCATGTCGGCGCCCGCGAAGGCGGCGTCGGTCTGGCCGGCGATGTGCCGGGCGGCCACGCGGGCCATCTCGTAGCCCGGCGCCACCAGGCCGAAGGTCTGGTCGTTCCAGGCCGCGCACTCGCCGATGGCGTAGATGTCGCGGTCGCTGGTGCGGCAGTGGGTGTCCACCGCCACGCCGCCGCGCGCGCCCACGGCCAGCACGCTCTGGCGCGCGAGCTCGTCGCGCGGCCGGATGCCGGCGGAGAACACGATCATGTCGGTCTCCAGCCAGGTGCCGTCGGCGAAGACCATGCGGTGGCGCGCCGTCGCGCCGTCGACGATCTCCACCGTGTTGCGTCCGGTGTGCACGTGCAGGCCCAGGGCCTCGATGCTGCCGCGCAGGGCGGCGCCGCCGCCCTCGTCGACCTGCACGGCCATCAGGCGCGGCGAGAACTCCACCACGTGGGTGTCCAGGCCCATGTCGCGCAGCGCCTTGGCGCATTCGAGGCCCAGCAGGCCGCCGCCCACCACCACGCCGCTCCTGGAGCGCGCGCCGCATTCCTTCATGGCCACCAGGTCCTCGATGGTGCGGTAGACGAAGCAGTCGGGCCGGTCGCGGCCGGGCACCGGCGGCACGAAAGGCACCGAGCCCGTGGCCAGCACCAGCTTGTCGTAGTGCAGCACCTCGCCGTCGGCGGTGGTGACGGTGTTGTCGCGCCGCTCGATGGCGACCGCGCGCGCGGCCAGCCGCAGCGAGAAGCCGCTGCGGTCGAAGAAGCCGTCCTCGACCATCGTGAGGTCCTCGGCGCTCTTGCCGGCGAAGAATTCCGAGAGGTGCACGCGGTCGTACGCCGCGCGCGGCTCCTCGCACAGGATGGTCACCTGGACGTCGGGCACGCCGAGGTCGTGGAGCTGTTCGAGGAACTTGTGGCCGACCATGCCGTGGCCGATGACTGCGATTTTCATGTGGGGTCCTGCATGCACCCGGTTCCGTGGCGGTGCGGGATGCGTGGCGTGCCGGGAAGGCAGCGCGCATGCAGGGGACTCCCGCCAGGGAATGGATGCGAATCGGGTTGGAACGGGCGGACCGTCGGCCGGGGGCCTGGGGTCCGCTTCAATCCCGCCTTCGTTAGCGGAAGCACCGCGGACCGGAAGCAGCTATGCCCTGGTCGCAGCGATGAGCAGGCAAGCACGTTGCGTGCCAGTGTTTCGGGCCGCCACGGGCCGCGAAAGCCGGGTCGCGGCCCGTGGCGGCGGTCCATCCTGGCGCGACGTCCCCGCTCTGGTGCACGCGCGCACTGACCTATGCTGCGCCGCATGTCCGAAAAACTGATCTACCTCCTGCGGCGCACGCTGCGCAAGACCTGGTGGCGCTGCGCGCTGTTCTCGCTCTTCGCGGTGCTCGCCGTGGTGCTCGCCACCGTCCTGGGACCCTGGATTCCGGACCACGTCGCGCTGCGGCTGGGGTCCGACGCCATCGGCAGCCTGCTCAACATCCTGGCCTCCAGCATGCTGACGGTGGCCATCTTCTCGGCCAGCACCATGGTCGGCTCGTTCACCGCCGTCGCCAACAGCGCCACGCCCCGCGCTTCGCAGTTGCTCATCGAGGACACCACGGTGCAGAACACGCTGGCCGTGTTCATCGGCGCCTTCCTGTACGCCGTGATCGCGCTGATCGGCCTGCAGGCGCACCTGTACGGCGACGGCGGGCGGCTGGTGCTGTTCGGCTTCACGATCGTGATGCTGGGGGTGGTGGTGGTGGTGCTGCTGCGCTGGATCGACTACCTGTCGGTGCTCGGCCGGCTGGGCGAGACCATCCGGCGCGTCGAGTCCGCCACGCGCGCGGCCATGGACCAGCGCCTGGCGAAGCCCCACCTCGGCGGGGTGCCGCAGCCCGAGGGCGCGCGCGGCGCCCATGCGGTCGAGGCGACGGACACCGGTTTCGTGCAGCACGTGTCGATGGACATCCTGCAGAAGTGCGCCGAGCGGCTCGACGCCCGGCTGCACCTGCACGTGCTGCCCGGGGCCTTCGTCGATCCCGGCACCCCGCTGGTCAGCAGCGACCGGCCCCTGGACGATCCGGCGCGCGCGGCGCTCTCGGACGCGGTGCTCGTGGGGGCCGGGCGCACCTTCGACCACGATCCGCGCTTCGGGATGGTGGTGCTCGGGGAGATCGCGGCGCGGGCGCTGTCGGCGGCGGTGAACGATCCCGGCACCGCGACCGACGTGATGACCGCCATGGTCAAGGTGCTGGCGCACTGGTCGGCGCAGAAGGCCCGGCGCGACGGCGACGGGGCGCCGGAGGTGGCGTTCGACCGCGTCAGCGCCCCGGCGCTGGCCGAGGCCGAACTGGTCGAGGACGCCTTCATGCCGGTCGCGCGCCACGGCGCCTCGGCGGTGGAGGTGGGCATCGCGCTGCAGCGTGCGCTCGCCTCCGTCGGCCGGCTGGGCGGCGCCCTGCCCGGATCGGCGGCGGCGCTGTCGGCCTACGCGCTCGCGCGCGCACGGCACGCGGGGCTGATGGAAGACGACCTGGCCCTGCTGGCGCGGGCGGCGTCCACGCAGCGCACGCTGCCGGTGCGCGCGGCGGGTGCCGACCGGTGGCGCGCGCGACCGGACTGAGCGCGGCCGCCGCGCCGGCGGCCGAGCCCGTGCCCGTGCACGGTGCCTAGCGGCAGCTGAAGCTCGCCGCGTCCTCCACGTCGCCGGTGCCCCGGTAGTGCGCCACCTGCGGGTAGGGGCACAGCGGCCGCGTGCGGGTGGGCGACCAGCCCGGCGGCAACTCGGGATTCGCGCCGCCGGCGTTGCCCGGGCCGCGCGCCGCCGCGACGACCCGGTCGGGCGTCCGGCCCTGCTCGACCCAGGCCACCAGCGCGCTCACCATGTCGAACTGGTCGGTGGCGGGGCCGGCGCCGCAGTGGTTCATGCCCGGCACCAGGTAGAGCCGGGCGAAGTCGTCGGCGCTGCCGCCGTAGGCGCTGCGCAGGCGGTCGTACCAGGCGGCGGTGTCGTCGGGGGAGAACACGCCATCGCTCACGCCGTGGTAGATCATCATCTTGGCGCCCCGGCCGCGCAGGGCCGACAGGTGGCCGGCCTCGGGCGGCGTCATGAACGAGAGCGACGACTCGGTGTAGAGCGCATTCGTCGCGGCGATCTTCGGGGCATCGGTGTCCATGCTGAAACCGAGCGCGAAGGCCCGCGTGTCGGCCAGGATCGAGACCGGCGCCGGCGGCACCTGGAAGATGAACCCCACCGCCACCGGGTCGCGCGCCGCGCCGATCGACGAGTTGAACTTCCAGCCCGCCCAGTTGGTGCTGGTGATGCCGGCGTCCCACGGGAACGAAGCGTAGATCGCCTCGCCCCGGCCGTTGCGGGCGCCCGCGAAGACGTTGTCCAGCGCCGTCTTCTGCGCGCCGCTCAGGCAACTGCCCGTGCGCGCGCCGGTGCAGGTGGGCACGTCGCGTGCCAGCGAGAAGGCGGCCTTGCAGGCCTGGACGTCCTGCACCAGACCGTCGGTGGCGCCGTCGAGGGCGTCGCAGCGGTCCAGCACGCGGGCGGCGACCAGGGCGCGTTCGGGCACGGTGAAGGCGCTCGACAGGTCGGTGGCGCTGGTCGCGACGGCATTGAGCTGCTGGGCGCCGTAGAGTTGGGCGACGGCGGCCTTGGGCAGGTTGAAGCCGGGGTTGCCGGCCAGGATGCCGTCGTACTGGTCGGCGTAGCGCGCCGCGCCGACCATGGCGTGGCGCCCGCCGTTGGAGCAGCCCACCAGGTAGGAGCGGTCGGGCGCCTTGCCGTAGGCGGTGGCGATCAGCGCCTTGGCCATGGGCGTGAGCTTGCCGACGGCCTGGTAGCCGTAGTCCAGCCGCGCCTGCGGGTCGAGGCCGAACAGCGGGTTCTGCGCCGCGCCGTGGCCGGCGTCCGAGGTGATGACGGCGAAGCCCTGCCGCAGTCCGTTGGTGAGCGGCCCGCCGCCGCCGATGCCGCCCGTGGCGGTGCCGACGACGCCGTCGGTGCCGCCGTTGACCTGGTGGAAGAAGCGGCCGTTCCAGTCGCGCGGCAGCCGCATCTCGAAGCCGATCGCGTAGGTCTGGCCGTCCACCGGACTGGTGCGGCTGAACATCCGGCCGGTGACCTGGCAATGCTCGCCCACCGGCTGGCCGGCGACCCCGAGGGTGCCCGCCGGCACCAGCGTGGCGCCCGTGAAGGTGGTGTCGGCGAAGGCCGCGCGGCCGGCGAGGTCCGCGCACGCGCGCAGCGTCGCGGGCGTGGCCGCCGCGAGCCGGGGCGGCGTGGGGTAGGGCGGCGCGTCGTCGCCCGAGCCGCCGCCGCAGGCGGACAGCAGCAGGCCCGACAAGGCCAGCGCGAGGGCGCGGCCGGACGACGGGCGGTCGATGGAGGATGGCGACATGAGGAAGGGCTCCGGTGGGGATGGGGGTGGCGAGGGCGTGTGGCACGTGCCGGCGCCGGGCCCGACCTTAGGGGTCGCCGGGGCGTCTGAACATCGTGGTTGCCCCCAGGACCGCCCCGATGGCGGGCGGCGCCAGCGCGTCCACTCCTACGAGCGAACCCGCCCGCTCCCACGGCCCGGGTCGATCCGCGTTTCCATACTGGGTCCACGGATTGCCCGCGGGCGGCCGGCCCTGGAGCCGGCCGCGCACGTCCGGCGGCGACCGACCCCACGAACAAGGAAGAACCCATGGACCTCAATCGACAACTGCCGATGACGCGGCGCGGCGTCCTGGCCGCCGCCGGCGCCGGTGCCTCCACCGCCCTGTGCGCCGCCCCCGCCGCGGCCCAGAACAATGCCGCCGCCGCAGCGGGCGGCACCCGTCCGCTGGACCCGTCGATGTCGCGCGTGTCGATCACGGTGAACGGCCAGGTCCAGCAGATGGAACTGGACACGCGCACCACGCTGCTCGACGCGCTGCGCGAGCACCTGCACCTGACGGGCACCAAGAAGGGCTGCGACCACGGCCAGTGCGGCGCGTGCACGGTCATGGCCGACGGCCAGCGCATCAATTCCTGCCTCACGCTCGCGGTCATGCACGACGGCGGCTCGGTCACCACCATCGAGGGCATGGGCACGCCGCAGAAGCTCCACCCGCTGCAGGCGGCCTTCGTCAAGCACGACGGCTACCAGTGCGGCTATTGCACACCCGGGCAGATCTGCTCGGCCGCCGGCGCGATCCAGGAGATGCAGCAGGGCATCCCCAGCCACGTGACGGGCGACCTCACGGCCAAGCCGCTGCTGTCGGCCGCCGAACTGCGCGAGCGGATGAGCGGCAACATCTGCCGCTGCGGCGCCTACAGCAACATCGTCGACGCCATCTCGGAAGTCGCGGGAGTCAAGGCATGAAGAGCTTCACCTACGAACGCGCGACCACGCCGGCGGACGCCCTGGCGAAGGCGCAGAAGTCGGCCGAGACGCGTTTCATCGCCGGGGGCACCAACCTGCTGGACCTGATGAAGCTGGAGATCGAGACCCCGACCCACCTGGTGGACCTCAACCGCCTGGGCCTGAAGGCGATCGAGCCCACGGCCGAGGGCGGCCTGCGCATCGGCGCGATGGTCAGCAACACCCAGCTCGCGGCCGACGAGCGCGTGCGCCGCGACTACGGCGTGCTGTCGCGGGCGCTGCTCGCGGGCGCCTCGGGGCAGCTGCGCAACAAGGCCTCCACCGCCGGCAACCTGCTCCAGCGCACGCGCTGCCCGTATTTCTACGACACCAACCAGGCCTGCAACAAGCGCCAGCCCGGCAGCGGCTGCGCCGCCATCGGCGGCTACAGCAAGCAGCTGGCGGTGGTGGGCGTGAGCGACGCGTGCATCGCCACGCACCCGAGCGACATGGCCGTGGCCATGCGGGTGCTCGACGCGCAGGTCGAGACCCTGCGCCCGGACGGATCGAAGCGGGTCATCCCGATCGCCGACTTCCACAAGCTGCCGGGCACCACGCCCCACATCGAGACCGAACTGCAGCGCGGCGAGCTGATCACGGCCGTGACACTGCCTGCGCCTCTGGGCGGCACCCACATCTACCGCAAGGTGCGCGACCGCGCGTCCTACGCCTTCGCGCTGGTGTCGGTGGCCGCGGTGCTGCAGAAGGACGGCACGGGCCGGGTCGCCATCGGCGGCGTGGCCCACAAGCCCTGGCGCCTGGCGAGCGCCGACGCGCTGCTGCCGCGCGGCTCGAAGGCCGTGGCCGACGCGCTGTTCGCCCAGGCGAAGCCGACCGAACACAACGCCTACAAGCTCCCGCTGGTGGAGCGCACGCTCGCCGCGACCCTGGCCCAAGCGAGGACCTGAGGACCATCATGAAATTCGAGACCCCCGCCACCACCAACCCGATCGACCAGCTGAAGGTCGTGGGCCAGCCCCTCGACCGCGTCGACGGACGCCTGAAGACCACCGGCACGGCGCGCTACGCCTACGAGCACCATGACGTCGCGCCCCGCCAGGCCTACGGCTACGTCGTCGGCGCCGGCATCGCCAAGGGCCGCATCGCGTCCATCGACCAGGCCGCCGCCAAGGCCGCGCCCGGCGTGCTCGCCGTCGTCACGGCGGCCAACGCCGGCAAGCTCGGCAAGGGCGCCATGAACACCGCCCGGCTGCTCGGCGGCCCGACCATCGAGCACTACCACCAGGCCATCGCGGTGGTCGTGGCCGAGACCTTCGAGCAGGCGCGCGCCGCCGCGCAGCTGCTGAAGGTGACCTACGACAAGGCGCCGGGCAACTACGACCTCGAGAAGGCCAAGGCCACCCAGCGCCGCACCGTGGACAAGGACAAGAAGGTGGGCGACTTCGCCACCGCCTTCGACCGCGCCGAGGTGCGCCTGGACCTGACCTACACCACCCCCGACCATTCGCACGCCATGATGGAGCCGCACGCCACCACCGCCGTGTGGAACGGCGACCAGCTCACCGTCTGGACCAGCAGCCAGATGGTCGACTGGTTCGCCGGCGACCTGGCCAAGACCCTGGCGATCCCGAAGTCGAAGGTGCGCATCGTCTCGCCGTTCGTCGGTGGCGGCTTCGGCGGCAAGCTGTTCCTGCGCTCGGACACGGTGCTCGCGGCGCTCGGCGCGCGCGCGGCGGGCCGGCCCGTGAAGGTCACGCTGCAGCGGCCGCTGATCGCCAACAACACGACGCACCGCCCGGCCACCATCCAGCGCCTGCGCCTGGGCACCACGGCGCAGGGCAAGATCACGGCCGTCGCGCACGAGACGTGGTCGGGCAACCTGTCCGGCGGCGACCCGGAGGACGGCTCGGCGCAGACCGCGATGCTCTATGCCGGCGCCCATCGCCTGACCGGCACCCGCCTGACCGCGCTGGACCTGCCCGAGGGCAACGCCATGCGCGCGCCCGGCGAGGCCCCCGGCCTGATGGCGCTGGAAGCCTTCATGGACGAGGCCGCGGAACGGCTGAAGCTCGATCCGATCGAGTTCCGGGTCATGAACGACACCCAGGTCGATCCGGCCAAGCCCGAGCGCCGCTTCTCCCAGCGCCAGCTGGTGCAGTGCCTGCGCCTGGGCGCGGAGCGCTTCGGCTGGAATCGCCGCGACGCCACGCCCGCCCGCGTGCGCGACGGCGATTGGCTGGTCGGCATGGGCGTGGCGGCCGCCTACCGCGAGAACGCGGTGAAGAAGTCGGGCGCGCGCGTGCGGCTCGATGGCCGGGGCATCGTGACGGTGGAGACCGACATGACCGACATCGGCACCGGCAGCTACACGATCATCGCGCAGACCGCCGCCGAGATGATGGGCGTGCCGATCGAGCGCGTGGTGGTGCGTCTGGGCGATTCGACCTTCCCGGTGTCGGCGGGCTCGGGGGGGCAGTGGGGCGCCAACAGTTCCACCTCGGGCGTCTACGCCGCCTGCGCCAAGCTGCGCGAACTGATCGCCAAGCGCGCCGACATGCCCGTGGGCGCCGCCGTCTTCGCCAACGGCAACGTGTCGGCAGACGGCAAGACCGTGGCCCTGACCGAGGTCGGTGGCGGCCAGGAACTGGTGGCCGAGGACACGCTGGAGTTCGGCAAGCTCGACAAGGAATTCCAGCAGTCGACCTTCGGCGCGCATTTCGTGGAAGTGGGCGTCCACGCGTACACCAGCGAGGTGCGGGTGCGCCGGATGCTCGCCGTCTGCGCGGCGGGCCGCATCCTGAACCCGAAGACCGCGCGCAGCCAGGTCATCGGCGCGATGACCATGGGCGCCGGCGCGGCGCTGATGGAGGAGCTGGCGATCGACGAGCGGCAGGGCTTCTTCGTCAACCACGACCTCGCGGGCTACGAGGTGCCGGTGCACGCCGACATGCCGCACCAGGACGTGATCTTCCTGGACGAGACCGATCCCATCTCTTCGCCCATGAAGGCCAAGGGCGTGGGCGAGCTGGGCATCTGCGGGGTCGGCGCGGCCGTGGGCAACGCCGTCTACAACGCCACCGGCGTGCGGGTGCGCGACTACCCGATCACGGTGGACAAGCTGATCGGCAAGCTGCCCGCGATCGACGTCTGATCGGACGACTTTCCTACGGAAGCGAGTCAGCACGTCGCGTGCGCCCGACAGAGCGTGCGAATGCTGACTTTCTTCACGGGGCGAAGCACTTCCTGCCGGGCGCGGACGACACATCAGGACACATTTCAGTGACGCTCGACGCACCGCGAACCGCTCCATTCCGGAGCGGTTTCGCGTTCAACCTCCGTCAAGCCAGGACCTCCTCATGAACCCGTCCGTCCACCCGTCTTCCACCCCGCCCATGCCCTTCGACGCCTCGCAGATCAGCCTCGTGCTCGAACTGCTGGACATGCGCACGCTGGCGCCGAAGGAAACCGCCGCGCGCTTCTTCCGCCTCGGCGACGAAGCGGTCTTTTCCGCCGGTCAGCAGGAAGCGGTCGAGTGGCTGTTCGAGCTCGAGGACGACCAGATCGCCGACGTGCTGATGGAATTCGCCGACGACGAAGCGCGCGACATCGTGCGCGACCAGTTGCTGCACGAAGCCCGCCTGGACTACGTGATCGCCTGATCGGGCGTCGGCAGGAAACGGCCGGACGCCGGACACAGCCGGGCCGGCTCGCCATCCAGCCACAACCCTCCCTCGCCTTCCTCGCCTGAATCCTCCTCAGCCGCCACCGGTGCGTCGTCGACGACGATGCCCAGGGCGCGCGCCACGCGCGGGTCCGACAGGGGCAGCTCCCAGGTCAGGAAGACCTGATCACGATCGCCGCCCGGCCTGAAATCGACGGCGTCGAAACGGTCCCCGCCGCGTGGCACGACGGCATGCGGCTGGCCCGTGTCGAAGACCAGCATCGTCCCGCGCGTCAGCGCGATCCTCCGGTCCGCCACGGGAAAACGCACGTCCAGCCCCCGGTCGTCGCTCAGGAAGAGGTTGCAGAAGACCGAGCCGCCGTACTGCGCGGCGTCGTGGTGGTAGCGCGCGCCCCGGCACGCCATCAGCGCGACGTCGGCGGTGGCCAGCACGTCGGGCAGCCCGAGCGTGCGCAGCCAGGCCGATGCCGTCTCGACGCAGCGCCTGAAATCCGGCCAACGCAGCCGCGCGCGCGGCAGCGACAGCGGCTCGACATCGCCGGGTTCCAGCCGGAGGTGGGTGGCGATCTCGCGCGCCCAGTCCGCCACGAGCCGCGCCGGCAGCGCCGGAACCTCGACCACGCCCGCATGCACGATGCCGCTCACGCTCCGGGTGCGCATCGCGTCCGTGCCGGAGTAGCGCGAGCGCAGTCGCCCGGCGTACGGCGGCACGGGTGGAGAGTCGGGCGGAGGGTCGATCGGTCGCACCGGTCGATTGTCGGCATGGACGAGAAGGACCGCCGGCCGGCCGGTCCGCGCCGTCGGTCGAGCAGGTCCGAAGGTCGCCGCGGTCGAACGGCGCGCTGGCGCCCAGGCCGCGGCCAGCGTCCTCGGGAGGCACCTCGCGGTCACCACGTCGCGCGGCCGTTCGGCGGCATTCCCCCACGCGGCCGGCGCGGCCCCGCTGTTAGAGTCCGCCGCCCTTCGACGACAACACCAAGAAAACTTCCCATGAACGAGCGAAAGACACCTCCGGCCGGCGCCAGCCCGGGCCGGCTCCTCCTGATCGCGGCCGTGGTCGCCGGCGTGGCCGGCGCCTTCGCCTATGCCGCCGGCTGGTTCTCGCCGCAGCGCCTCACCCCGGCCAAGGTGGTCGACATCCTGGCGCCGCCCGGCGGCCCGGTCGCGGGCCACCGCCGCAACCACGCCAAGGGCATCTGCTTCACCGGCACCTTCGAGGCCAACGGCGCGGGCGCGGCCCTGTCGAAGGCGGCGCTGTTCGCGACCGGCGGCCATCCGGTGACCGGCCGCTTCAACCTCGCCGTGCCGACGCCCACGGCCGACGACGGCACGGCCCGCGTGCGCGGCCTCAGCCTGCGCGTGCGGACGGCCGACGGCCAGGAGTGGCGCACCGCCATGATCAGCGCACCGTTCTTTCCGGTGGCGACGACGCAGGCGTTCTACGACCTGCAGACGGCATCGCACGCGGCCGATCCCGGTGCCATGAAGGCCTTCGCGGCGGCGCACCCCGAGTTCCGCGCGTTCGGCGCCTGGGCCGGCAGCGCGCCCTACACCGCCTCGTACGCCGACACCGCCTTCCAAAGCCTCAACGCCTTCGTCTTCACCAACGCGCAGGACCAGGACGCGGTGGTGCGCTGGTCGTTCGTGCCGGTCGCGACGCCGGTGACGGTGACGGCGGCCGAGCTCAAGGCGCGCGGCGCCGATTTCCTCGACAAGGACATCGCCGAACGGGTGGCGGCGGCGCCCCAGCGCTGGACCCTGTCGGTCATGGTGGCGGGCCCGGGCGACCCGAGCGCCGACCCCAGCCAGGCCTGGCCCGAGGACCGGCGCAAGCTCGATGTCGGCACCCTCGTCGTCGAGCGCGTCGAGCCCGAGGCCGACGGTCCGTGCCGCGACCTGAACTTCGACCCGACGGTTCTGCCCACGGGCATGCGCACATCGGACGACCCGTTCCCGGCCGCGCGGTCGGCCGCCTATTCCGTGTCCTTCCACCGGCGCGCCGCCGAGGAACAGAGCTATCCCCGCACCGCCGCTTCCGGAGCCAAGCCATGAACGCCCCCCGCCACCGATTCACCGCGCTGCAGCGCACGCTCCACTGGGCCATGGCGCTCGGCATCCTGGCGATGCTGTTCATCGGGGTGGGGATGGTCTCCACCTTCGGTCCGCGCTACCTGACGCTGGTGTCGATCCACAAACCGCTCGGCCTCGCGATCCTGTTGCTCGCGCTGGTGCGCCTGGGCGTGCGACTGCGCGATGGCGCGCCCCCGCTGCCGCGCGCCATGCCCGGACCCATGAAGCTGGCCGCCCGGCTGTCGCACTTCGCGTTCTACGTGCTGATGATCGCGATGCCGCTGATCGGCTGGGCCATGCTCTCGGCGGCGGACTATCCGGTGGTGGTGGCGGGCTGGCACCTGCCGGCCATCGTGGCGCCCGACCCGACCTTGCACAGCAGGCTGTGGGATGCCCACCGGTTCCTGGCGTTCGCCTTCTTCGCGCTGATCCTGCTGCACCTGGCCGCCGCGCTGTTCCATGCGCTGGTGCGCCGGGACGGCGTGTACGAAGCCATGGCGCCGTACCCGGCCGAGGCACCGGCCTCGAGCGCCGCGCTCGCGAACCAGCGCGCGCGCAGCTAGGCGACGCCGAGCGCCGGGACGAGGACGTCGCCCGGACGGGCGCCGCCTGCGTCCCGCCGGATCACTTGGTCGCCGCGCGGGCGGCGTCCGCCTTCGCCTTGGCCTCGTCGGCCTTGCGCTGCAGTTCCTTGGCTTCCTTCTCGTGGCCTTCGGCTTCCTTCGCCTTGGCTTCCTTTTCCTTGTCGGCGGACGAGGGGCCGGCGATGGCGTTGCCGGCCATGGTGCCGATCAGGCCACCGGCGGCCACGGCCCCCATGGTGCCCATCAGGCCCGGGCCGGAGGCGGCGGCGGGCGCCGCGGCGGCCGGCGTGGCGGTGTTGGCCGCCGGCGCCGCGGCGGGTGCGGGCGTGCGCGCCGCGGGTGCGGCCGCGGCCGGTGCGGCGGCGGGGCGCGCGGCCGTGGTCGAGCGGCTGCCGAAGCGCTTGGCGTGCGCCACGCTGGGGATCGCCATCGAGGCGATCGTCAGAGCGATGACGGCAGCGGCCGTGGCGCGGAAAGAAGTCGATTGACGCATTGCGATGTCCCTTTGAAATGGTTTGGGTTCAGGGTTGGAGACCCATCCGGATCGTCGGTTCCCGGTCCGTGGGCGAAGGTCGTCGCGATGTCGCGCCGACCCCGGCGATGCGTCCATGATGCGCAGCGTTCGGCCTTTGCGCGACAGAGTCCCCAGGACCCGGGGGGACTCGGGCGACGCTGGGCGATCCATCGTCGGCGGCACGCCCGGGCGGCGTCGCCCCGCGCGCTTCAGCGCGGCGTGGACGCCGCGACGATCTCGTAGTCGATCGGCTTGAAGGCTCCGTTGTTGGACTGCTCGGCCGAGCACGAGGTCAGCGCGCACAGGAGGTCCATCTCGGCGCGCAACTCGATCGCATCGCCCGGCTTCGAGGTGGGCGGCAGCACGGCCACCCGGCCCTCGGGGTCCACGGTCACGTTCATGAAGACGTTGAAGGTCGTGTGGATCTGTTCGGGGCGGATGCCGAATTCGGCGAACGCGGTGTACAGGTTCTCGAAACAGCTCGGGTGATGCCCGACGTGCCGGTACAGGATCTCGAACATCTCCTGGCTGCATGGCGTCAGCAGGAAGTCGTGGCGGCCGACATCGTCGGCCACGATGGTGAACATCCGCTGGCTGTCGTTCGCATACAGCACGTCGCCCGTCGAGAGGTAGATCTTGGAGGCGTAGTCGATGCTGCGGCCCGAGGACAGGCTGCAGGCGTGGTTGCCGTCCTGGAAGGCATAGAGGTCGGCGACCTGCTCGCCCTCGGGGTCGGTGATGCGCAGGATGTCACCCTTGCGCAGGCGGAACGCACGACCGGACTGCGGGGGGATGCGGCAGGTGTCGCCGTGTGCGTGCGGATGGGCGTGGGCGTGCGCCGGATCGTGCTCATGCATCGCGCGATTCCCGGTGATGGAAGGGGCAGACCCAGTCCGCCTCGACCGCGCGGCCGGAGTATTGCCGGGCCTCCGAGGCATCCCCGAAGCGCGACAGCACCGGGTTCACCGACCCCTGCAGCGCCACGTCGCGCTTGCGGATGGCCTCCTGCATGGTCTGGTATTTGCCCGAGGCCTTGAGCGCCTCGAACTGGTCGTGGAAATTGAACACCAGGCAGGGTGCCGGCGAGCGCCGCGCCAGCCGCGAGGCCCCCGGATGCAGGCCGACCACGAAAAAGGCCCGACCGCCGATGCTGAAGGAGAATTCCTCGCGCGCCGGATCGCCCGACACCGACGTGTCCCAGGACGACCCGAGCGAGACGTCGAGCGCGTGCATGTCGCTCAACTGGCGCCACAGCAGGCGCTCGAAGCCGAGTTCGTCGAGCGGCATCGCGTCGAAGAGCGCGACGAGGCTCACCGGCACGGTGCCGGGCTGGGGGAACTCCTGCGCGAAGGCGTGCAGCCCGTGCACCAGGCGCCGCGACGCGGCTTCGCTGCCGAGCACGCCGGCGGGCACGAAGCGCATCCGGTCCTTGTGGAGGGCCGACTTCGCGCCGACGCAGGGAAACGCGGCGCCTGCGACGAAGTCGGAGAATGGGCGCCGGTCGGAAACCGGCATGGTGTGGGGATCGATCGACGGATGCATGGATGACCTGAATGCTTGAGATGGGTGCAAGTTAGACGGCACCCGCGGTGTCCATGACGTCCATCGGAGGCACCTCGGGTGGGCGCGCGCGAGGCCGGACGTAAGGCAAAGCGCTGCATTCCCGTGACACCCGCGCCGGCGACCGTTCCACCACGACGACGTTTTTCCAGGGTCTCCGATGACACGACACGCTTCTCCGCTTTCGCTGCTGCTGGCCGTCACAGTCTGTCTGGCCGGGTGCGCCAGCGGACCCCGCCCCGGCGGCCCCGGTGGTCCCGGCGCGACCGCCGTGCCGTCGGCGATCACGACCGAGCAGGCGCAGGACATCGCCATCCACGCGCTCGGCCTGGTCGGCACGCCCTACCGCTACGGCGGCAACACGGTGGCCGGCGGCTTCGACTGCAGCGGCCTCATCGGCCACGTCTACCGCACCCGCGTCGGCGTGACGCCGCCGCGCACCGTGGCGCAGCTCGCGGGCTTCGGCCGCGCGGTGGACGCGGGCGAACTGCGCACCGGCGACCTGGTCCTGTTCGGCGGCGCGCGTCCCACGCACGCCGGCATCTACGTGGGCGACGGGCGGTTCGTGCACGCGCCTTCGTCCGGTGGCGACGTGCGCCTGGACCGGCTCGACGGGCCGTACTGGTCGCGTCAGCGCATGGAGGTGCGCCGCATCTAGCCGCGCCCCGCGGGTGCCCGGGGCCACGGGCGAAGGCGCTGCGCACAAACCCGCTTTTTCCAGGGCCGGGCGTGGGGGATACTCGGCACGAGCACAGGTCCCCACCGCACGCGCGCACCGCGCTGGAGAAAGTTGTTGAACCCATGGTGAATCTGGCCGATCAGGACACGTCGTTTCTCGTTCCATGCCGCCACTGCGGCGACCTGCTGCCCGAGCAGGAGCGGATCTGTCCGCACTGCGGCAAGGACCAGACGGTGGCGCCCGCCAAGGGCGGCGCGGGCGCCGCCGCCGCGCCGGCCTCCCTGTCCGGCCCCGCGCCGGGCGACGAGGCGCCGGACCCGTTCGCGGCACCACGCGGCCCGAACGATTTCATGACGGCCGGCTTCGGCCCGCACGCGGCGGACGACGGCTCGGCACGGCGGCGCCGCAAGGCGATCGGCGTGGTGGCGCTCATTGCCGGCGTGCTGCTGCTGGGCATGGCCTACGACCGCTACGCGAAGCAGCGCGCGGCCGGTGCACCGCCGGCGGCACTCGCGCAGGATGCGCCGCTCGCGCCGGTGCAGCCGGCCACGGCGGCCCGGGCGGCGACGGCGACGGGGCCCGTCGTGCGCACGCCGTCCGCCACCACGCCTTCGACCGCCACCGCCACGCCGTCCGCAGCGCCGATCGCACCGGCGTCGCCGACGACGACCCCGGCCGCCGCGTCGCCCGCCGGGCCCGCCACCGCCGACGCCCCCGCGCCGCGCTGCGACGACGCCCTGGCCGCGCTGTCGCTCTGCGCGCGTCCCTGAATCCGCATCCCGAAGGAGTTTCCCCATGTCCGTCCGATCCATCCTCGCGGGCCTACTGCTCGCCACGGCCGCCGGCGCGGCCGCCGCGGCCGGCCCGGCGCCTTTCAAGATCGTCACCGCCTCGAAGACCGGCACGTACATCCAGATCGGCAACGACCTCGCCAAGTGGGTCGCCGAGCCGGCCGGCATCGACCTGGAGGTGCTGGAGTCCAAGGGGTCGGCCGAGAACGTGCAGCGCATGCGCTTCGAGCCCGGCATCAAGATGGCGCTGGTGCAGTCGGACGTCTACCAGGCCTTCCTCGACGAGGCGAAGGCCGGCAACGCGGAGGCCGGCAACATCATCCGGCCGCTGCGCCTGATCATGCCGCTCTACGACGAGGAGATCTATTTCGTCGCGCGGGCCGATGCGCCCATCAACGCCATCCACGAGATCCGCGACAAGCGCATCGGCGTCGGGCCGATCGGCAGCGGCACGGCGCTGACCTCGCGCACGGTCTACCAGCTGATGTTCGGCGAGCCGTTGCCGCCGGCCAACACCAGCTATCTGAGCAACGAGGAAGCGCTCGCCAAGCTCACGGTCGACAAGTCGATCGACGTCGCGATCATCGTGGCGGGGCAGCCCGCCAAGCTGTTCTCGGACATGAAGCCGGAGGCGCGCAAGTACATCAAGATCCTGCGCTTCGACGAGGCGGCCCCCGAGAGCCAGCGGGCGAAGAAGACCTATTTCCCGGTGACGCTGCGCGCCCACAGCTATCCGACCTGGCTCACCGGCGATGTGCCGACCCTGAGCGTGAAGGCCTACCTCGCCACCTACGACTACGGCCTGGCCTCCACCGTGGACACGCTCAACCGCTTCGCCGAATCGCTGTGCGGCAACTTCGACAAGCTGCGGGCCAACGGCCACCCGAAGTGGCAGCAGGTGCGGCTCGAACTGCCCGCGCTCGGTCAGGGCTGGCGTTACTACGCCCCGATGGAGCGCCGGCTGCGCAAGTGCATCGCGACCGCCAAGGCGCCCGACGCCGACGCGTCGGCGCCGTCCCGGAACGCGCCCAAGGGACGCGTGTGCAGCGAGCAGGAAAAGGTGCTGGGCATCTGCAAGGCGTGAGCCGCGTCGCGGTGGTGTGAGGCTTGTCCGGGGCGCGTGCGGCGGTCGTCCTACAAATCCTGCAAAACGCGGTCGTTAGTTTGCACGTGACGGTGGGTTGTCCTGCCGCACCGGTACGAACCCCACGACCCGCCCCACAAGGATTTCCATGGACGACACAGTTCACCCCGCGACCCTCGCCGGGACGCGCGAGACCGCCACGCGCGATACCACCCTGCCCATCACGCTGCACCTCAACGGCAGCGCGCATCCCACCCGCGTCGCCCCCTGGGTGACCCTGCTGGACCTGCTGCGCGAGGAGGCGCACCTCACCGGCACCAAGAAAGGCTGCGACCACGGCCAGTGCGGCGCCTGCACGGTGCTGCTCGACGGCAAGCGCGTCAACAGCTGCCTGGTGCTGGCGGTTTCGGTGGACGGCGCGAAGGTGCAGACCATCGAGGGACTGGCCGGCGGTGCCGACGGCGGCGAACTCGACCCGCTGCAGCAGGCCTTCATGGACCACGACGCCTTCCAGTGCGGCTATTGCACGCCGGGCCAGATCTGTTCGGCGCGCGGACTGATCGCCGAGGGCAAGGCCCGCACCCGCGAGGAGGTGCGCGAACTGATGAGCGGCAACCTGTGCCGCTGCGGCGCCTACACCAACATCGCCGATGCCGTGATGCACGTGCTCCAGCGCGAGGGAGCCTCGTCATGAACCGCTTCGACTACGCACAGGCCCAAGACGGCGCGGAGGCCGTCCGCCTGGGCAGCGCGACCGGCGCGCGCTTCCTGGCCGGCGGCACCAACCTGGTCGACCTGATGAAGGAGAACGTCGAGCGGCCGGTCTCGGTCATCGACATCCAGCGCCTGCCGTTCGCGGCCATCGCGGAGCTCGACGGCGGCGGGCTGCGTCTGGGCGCGCTGGCCACCAACGCCGACACCGCCTACGACCCCCGCGTGGCCGAGCGCTACCCGCTGCTGGCCTCCGCCATCCTGGCCGGCGCCAGCCCGCAGCTGCGCAACCGTGCGACCAACGGCGGCAACCTCAACCAGCGCACGCGCTGCTACTACTTCTACGACACCGCCACCGCGTGCAACAAGCGCGAGCCCGGATCGGGCTGCGGGGCGCTGGGCGGGGTCACCCGCATCCACGCCATCCTGGGCGCGAGCGAGCAGTGCATCGCCACCCACCCGTCGGACATGTGCGTCGCCCTGGCCGCGCTGGAGGCCACCGTGCGGGTCGAGGGGCCGGACGGCGAGCGCACGATCCCGTTCGCCGACTACCACCGCCTGCCGGGCGACGACCCGGCGCGCGACAACACGCTGGCGCCCGGGGAGCTGGTCACCGGCATCGACCTGCCGGCCGAGGGCTTCGCGACCCACTTCACCTACCTGAAGCTGCGCGACCGGCTGTCCTACGCCTTCGCGCTGGTGTCGGTCGCCGTGGCGATGAAGGTGGGCGTCGACGGCCGCATCGAGACCGCGCGCGTCGCGCTCGGCGGCGTGGCGCACAAGCCGTGGCGCGTGCCGGAGGCCGAGGCCATGCTGGTCGGCGCGATGCCATCCCACGAGGCGTTCGCCGGCGTGGCGCGCCGCCTGCTGGAGGGCGCCGTCGGACGCGGCGACAACGAATTCAAGATCGAGTTGGCACGTCGCGCCATCGTGCGCGCGCTCCAGCAGGCGGCCGACGGCACGCCCCAATCCCAAATCGACAAGCGGGTGGCCTGATGAACACGACGACGACTTCCGAATCGACCCGCAGCGTGCGGATCGGCGACGCCTTCAACCGCGTCGACGGCCTGGAGAAGGTCACCGGCCGCGCCCGTTACGCCGCCGAGTACGCGGCCAGTGGCCTGCTCTACGGCTGGGTGGTCTCCAGCGACATCGCCAAGGGGCGCATCGTCGCGTTCGACGAGACCCGGGCGCGGGCCGTGCCGGGCGTGGTGGAGATCCTCACCCACGCCAACCGGCCGCACCTGCCGCTGCGCGACAGCAACTACACCGACGAGGTGTCGGTGCCGGGTTCGCCGTTCCGGGCGCTGTACGACGACAAGATCGCCTTCAGCGCCCAGCCGATCGCGCTGGTGGTGGCCGAGTCGCTGGAAGCCGCGCGCGACGCCGCCGCGTTGCTGCGGGTCGAATACGACGTCGAGCCGCACAACACCGACTTCGACGCGGCCATGCGCGAGAAATTCGAACCCTCGAAGAAGCGCAGCACGTTCGCGCCGCCCAAGCCGCGCGGCGACGCCAAGGCCGCCTTCGCGGCCGCGCCGGTGAAGCACGTGGGCGCCTACCGCCTGTCGTCGCATTTCCACAACCCGATGGAGATGCACGCCGCCACGGTGGTGTGGGAGGGAGGCGGCAAGATCACCGTCTACGACAAGACGCAGGGGTCGCAGAACGTCCAGGCGTACCTGTCGTCGATCTTCGGTTTCCCGAAGGCCGACGTCCGCGTGGTCAACGCCTTCGTCGGCGGCGCGTTCGGCTCGGGCCTGCGGCCGCAGTACCACGTGTACCTGGCGACGATGGCCGCGAAGATGCTGTCGCGCTCGGTGCGGGTCGTGCTGACGCGCCAGCAGATGTTCAGCCACGTGCATCGGCCTGAGGCGATCCAGTCGGTGTCGCTCGCGACCGACGAGGCCGGGCACCTGCAGGCCATCCTCAACGACGCTACCACCACCACGTCGCGCTTCGAGAACTACATGGAAGTGGTGTGCAACTGGGGCCTGATGAACTACGCGTGCGAGAACGCGACCGGTGCCTACACCCTGGCGCCGGTGGACACCTACACGCCCGGCGACATGCGCGCGCCCGGGGCCGCCACGGGCATGACGCTGTTCGAGATGGCGATCGACGAGATGGCGCACGCGGTGGGCCAGGACCCGCTCGAATTCCGTCGGCTGAACTATTCCGAAGTCGACGCGATGAACGACAAGCCCTACACCTCCAAGGCGCTGCGGGAGGCCTACCACGAAGGCGCCGAGCGCTTCGGCTGGTCGGCCCGCTCGCTGGCGCCGCGCTCCATGAAGGAAGGCCGCGAGCTGGTCGGCTGGGGCGTCGCCACCGGCATGTGGGACGCGATGTTCATGAAGACCAGCGCCCGCGCGCGGCTGACCGCGGCCGGCGACCTGGAGATCGCCACCGCCGGTTCGGACATCGGCACGGGCACCTACACGGTGGTGTCGCAGGTGGCCTCGGAGACGCTCGGCGTGCCGCTCGGGCGCATCACCGCCCGGCTGGGCGACAGCGACCTGCCGGCCTCGCCGGTGGAAGGCGGTTCGTGGGGCGCGGCGTCCTCGGGCGCGGCGACGCAGCTGGCCTGCCGGCGCATCGCCCTGAAGCTGCACGACGCGGCCCTGGAGATCGAGGGCGCCCCGCTGGGCAAGGTGAAGTTCGACGAGGTCGAGTTCCGCGACGGGCGCATCACGGTCAAGGCCGATCCCTCGCGCTCGGTCAGCCTGGCCGAGGCGATGGCCGCGACCGGCAAGGCGGTGCTGGAGGAGGAACAGACCGCCAAGTCGGGCGTGGGCGACATGGTCAGCTCGATGACCCGGGCGCGCAACACGCACAGCGCGATCTTCGTCGAGGTGAAGGTCGACGAGGACCTCGGCGTGGTGCGGGTGACGCGCGTGGTCTGCGCCGTGGCCGCCGGCCGGATCATCAATCCCAAGACGGCGCGCAGCCAGATCCTGGGCGGGGTGGTGATGGGCATCGGCATGGCGCTGCACGAGGAAGGCATGACCGACCACCGGCTCGGCCGCGTCATGAACCACAGCCTGGCCGAATACCACATCCCGGTGAACGCCGACATCGACAGCATCGAGGTGATCTTCGTCAACGAGCCGGACCCGAACGTGACCCCGCTCGGCGTCAAGGGACTGGGCGAGATCGGCATCGTCGGCACGGCTGGCGCGGTCGCCAACGCCATCTGGCACGCGACCGGCAAGCGCCAGCGCAGCCTGCCGGTGACGATCGACAAGCTGCTCTGAAGCCGGTCGTGCCCGGTGCCGACCGATGCCCCGGCATCGCCGGCCGGGTTCCGGCGGATGCTCAGAGCCCTTGTCGCAGCTTGCGCAGATCGGTCTCGGCGCGGTCGAGTTCCTTGCGCAGTTCGAGGATCTCCGCCTGCAGGCGGGCGATGGCGTCCTCGCGGCTCTCCGTGGGCGGCCGGGTGCCGCACTGGCGCTGGACCGCCTCGAGCTGCTCGGCGAGTTGGCGCCGCTGCAGCATGCGGCCCCGGGCGCGGGCCGCGTCCATCGCCTGAACCAGCGCGGCTTCCTCGGCGCGGCAGTCGGCGGCTTCGGCCGCCGTCGTCGGGGGTGATGTCGCCGGTTGCGCGAATGCGGGAGCGGACGGCGCCGACGCCAGGATCAGCACGGCGGCGGCCAGGGCAGGGATCGAACGCATCGCTCGGGCCTCCCGTGTCTCAGCGCGCCGTCGCCATGCGCAGGCGCCGCGCCGCTTCCTCCGCCTTCGCATCGTCGACCTCCCGAAGCACGCCGCCGACGTCCACCGCCCCGCGCGGAGCCTCGAAGCGCCCGGTGAGCACGGTCGACGGATCGAGTTCGCCGCGCTCGTAGACGTGCCAGATCTCCTCGCCGTAGCGCGTGGGCAGCAGTTCCGGAGCGAAGCGACCGAAGAACACGCGCAGGTTGTCGACGTCGCGCAGCAGCATGCGGCGCGCGTGGTTGTTGCCGGCGGCGTCCACCGCCTGCGGCAGGTCGATGACGACCGGGCCGTCGGCCGCCAGCAGCACGTTGAACTCCGACAGGTCGCCGTGCACGATGCCCGCGCACAGCATGCGCACGACCTCGCCGATCAGGCTGGCGTGGTGGCGCACGGCGTCCTCGGGCGTGAAGACCACGTCGTTCAGGCGCGGCGCGGCGTCGCCCTCGGCATCGGTCACCAGTTCCATGAGCAGCACGCCGTCGGCGAAGTTGTACGGCTGCGGCACGCGCACGCCGGCATCGGCCAGGCGGTAGAGGGCGTCGACCTCGGCGCTCTGCCAGGCGGCCTCGGTGGCCTGCTTGCCGAACTTCGTGCCCTTGGCCATCGCGCGCTGCAGCCGGGTGTTCTTGACCCGGCGGTTCTCGGTGTAGTCGACCGCCTGGCGGAAGCTGCGCTGGGTCGCTTCCTTGTAGATCTTGGCGCAGCGGGTGTCGTCGCCGCAGCGCACGACGTAGACCATGGCTTCCTTGCCGCTCATGAGCTGGCGCACGACGGTGTCGATCAGGCCTTCGTCGATCAGGACCTGGAGTCGGGGGGGTGCTTTCATGCGGGCATTCTGCGCCGGCGCGCCGAAGCGCGCCGCCGCGGGTCAGGCCGGGTCGGCCGGGGGTTTTCCGTGGCCTTCGTGCAGCCATTCGCGCACCACGCCGTTGGTCCAGCCGAAGCCGTCCTGCAGCGGGTACTCGCCCCCACCACCGCCGCACGGCGCCTCGCGGGCGCTGCCACGCAGGGCGTACTTCTCCACCAGCTTGCCTTCGGCGTCGTAGACGCGCTCGACGGTGTCGAGCCAGCGGGCCCGGATGTCGTTCGCCAGAGCGTGGTGGCCGTAGGCTTCGAAACCTTCGGCCGCCAGCCACTGCAACGGCGCCCAGCCGTTGGGGCGGTCCCATTGCTGGCCGCTCTCGGTCAGGGAGGTGGCCAGGCCGCCCGGCGCCAGCAGGTGGGCACGCACGGTCGCGGCCAGCGCGCGCGCCTGCCCGGGCGTCGCCGTGCGGGTGAACAGGGGGGTGACCGTGGCCGCGTTGAGGTGCCGCCGGGCGGTGCCGGTGGTCCAGTCGTGGTCCAGGAAGGCGCCGGTCCGCTCGCACCAGAAGACCGCGGTCATGGCGCGTCGCCGTGCCTCGGCGCGGGCCTCGAAGTCCCGCGCGGTGGCGCCGTCGCCCGCCGCCAGCGCGAGGCGGGCGATGGTCGTCTCCAGCTTGTGCAGCAGCGCGTTGAGGTCGACCGGCAGGATCGACGTCGTGCGGATCGTCGCCAGCGCGTCGGCGGGCTCGGCGTGCGGCGCGGCGTCGTCGAGCCACCGCGAACTGAAGTCCCACCCCGATTCGGCCGCCGCCCGCAGGTCGCGCCAGACCTGCGCCGCCGGCCGCCTGGCGCGCGTGGCCGTCGCCGTGTCCTCGCGCCAGGATTCCTCGCGCGGCGTGTCCCGGTCGTCCCAGTAGCGGTTGAGCAGCGTGCCGTCGGCCAGGGCCACCACGCGGCGGTGCGCGGTGCCCGGCGCCAGGCCCTCGGCCCCGTCCATCCAGAAGGCGTGCTCGCGCCGCATCTGCGGCAGGTAGTGCCCGCAGCCGTGGCCCCGGTGCGACTCGCACAGCTCGGCCATCAATGCGAAGACCGGCGGCTGCGACCGGCTGAGGTAGTAGGTGCGGGTGCCGTTGGGCACGTGACCGTGGGTGTCGATGAGGTAGGCGAAGTTGTCGGTCATCGCGTGCAGCAGCGACGTCCGCCCGCTCGCGTCGAGGCCGAGCATGGTGAAGTACGAATCCCAGTAGTACATCTCCATGAAGCGCCCGCCCGGCACCACGTAGGCGTGCGGCAGCGCGAGCAGCGAGCCGCGGTGCGGATGGCGCGACGGATGCCGCGTGAGTTCGTCCCAGAGCGCCTCGATGTGCGCCGCGAGCGGCAGGCCGGGCGCGACCCCGCCACGGCGCTGCGCGGCATGCGGTTCCGGCGCGAAGTGCGCGGCGACGAAGGCGCGCAGGTCGAAGCCCGCGTTGTGGCAGGTCCGGCGGTAGGCGGCCAGGATGGCCTCGGGGGCCTGGCGGGGCGCGCAGTCCACGAAGGTCTTGGAATCGTCGAAGACGCCGGCGCGCTGCACCGCGACGAAGAGCTCGGCGTAGCGGTCGGCGGGGGAGTGCGTGTCGGCGGGCGGAACGGCCGCGGCGGCGGCGTGGCGCGCGGCGGCGTCGGGAGGAGTGCGCTGCATGGCGCAGGACTGTGCCGCAGGCCCCGGCGCACGCCGGACCCGGCCCGCACGCAGCGCGGGCCGGACGGCGCGCCGACTTGGCGTCGTCCGGGCCGCGCGCGACGCCAGCGCTTGTCCGGCGGACGCTTGCAGGGAAGGCTGGCACGGGACGGGCGGCGGCAAGGGCAGGGTCGTCGTCCGACTGCGGTTTTTCTCCTCCATCGTTCCCACGGCCACGGCCTGTCCGCACCATGAACCCATCCTCGCCTTCCACTGCCTCCGACGCCAACGCGTCTTCCTCCTCCGCCGCCGGTGCGCCGGCCACGCCCGTGGCCCCGGTGCTGCGGGGCCAGCCGGCCCTGGTCACCGGCGCCAGCTCGGGCATCGGCCGCGCGGTGTCGCTCGCCCTGGCGCGCGCCGGCGCGGACGTGGTCGTCAACTACGCGCACGACGAGGAGGGCGCCAACGCCGCCGTGGCCGACATCGAGGCCTGCGGCCGGCGGGCCATCGCCGTGCGCGCCGACGTCGCCGACGAGTCCGAGGTCGAAGCGATGTTCGCCCGGGCGATCGAGGCTTTCGGCACGCTGCACATCGTGGTGTGCAACGCCGGGCTCCAGAAGGACGCGCCGCTCCACGAGATGACGATCGACCAGTGGAACACCGTGATCGGCATCAACCTCACGGGCCAGTTCCTGTGCGCACGCGCCGCCGTGCGCGAATTCGCCCGCCGGGGCGTCGATGCGGGCGTGTCGCGCGCGGCCGGCAAGATCATCCACATGAGTTCGGTCCACGAAGTCATCCCGTGGGCCGGCCACGCCAACTACGCCGCCTCCAAGGGTGGCGTGTCGATGCTGATGAAGACGCTCGCGCAGGAGGTGGCGCCGCAGCGCATCCGCGTGAACGCCATCGCGCCGGGCGCCATCCGCACGCCCATCAACACCGAGGCGTGGCAGACCCCCGAGGCGTACGCCGCGCTGATGAAGCTCGTGCCCTACCAGCGCATCGGCGAGCCCGACGACATCGGCCAGGCGGCGGTCTGGCTGGCCTCGGACGCGTCCGACTACGTGACGGGCACGTCGCTGTTCGTCGACGGCGGGATGTCGCTCTATCCGGAGTTCGCGCACGGGGGCTGAACGTCCCGCCACGCGCGACACGGCGCGCGGGCCAGGGCCGCCGGTGTCGATGACGCGATAAGTCGGGTGATCGTGGCGCTGTTCGGGACGCCGGGCGTGCCGGCAGCCGATATGCTCGCGCTCGATCGGAGGCCGAGGTGGCTCTCGTCGCTTCGTCCTCACCCATGAATCCCAGCCCGTCGTCCCTCACCGCCAGCGCAGACATCGACGAAGCGTCCCTGGCCCGCATGGTGCGCCGCGACCAGCTCGTCATGCTGCGCGCCAGCGTGCGCAGCGCCATCCCGATCAACCTGATCCTCAGCGTGACGGCGATGCTGGTGGCGGCGCACGCGGGCCTGGTCGCGGAAGGGCTGGCCTGGCTGGCGCTCTCGGTCGTGGTGAACGTGGCGCGCCACGTGCTGTGCGGCCAGCCGTTCGAGGACTCGGCCGCCGGCGTCGAACGGCAGTTGCGGCGCATGGTCGCCGCGTCCGTGGTGGCGGGCGCGGTCTGGGCGCTGGTCCCGGTGCTGTGCGCGGGCTACACCTCGCCGCAGACGCTGTTCTACATGGCGATGGTGTGCGGCATCTGTGCCGGCGCGGTGAGCTACGGCATCGCCTACGCCGCGGTGCCGATCGGCTTCATCGCGCCGCCGCTGCTGTCGGGCGCCGTCTGGCTGGCGGTGACGGGCGACTTCGACCGGCGGTGCCTCGCGGCGATGGTGGTGGTGTATTTCGCCGGCCTGGTGCGCGCGGCGGTGCAGAGCGAACGCGGCATCCGCAGCGGCTGCCTGCTGAAGAACAAGGCCACGGCCATGGCCTCGCAACTCGGCGCGGCGCACGAGGCGCTGCAGGAATCGGCCGAGCACCTGGCGATCCGCGCCTCGCACGACCCGCTCACCGGCCTGCTCAACCGCGAGGGCTTCGCGCAGGCGACCGCGCGCCGCATCGGGGAGCGGCCCGGCCGGCCGCACTGCCTGTACCTGTTCGACCTCGACGGCTTCAAGGGCGTCAACGACGCCTTCGGCCACCGCACCGGCGACCGGGTGCTGCAGGACGTGGCGCGCTGGCTAGAGCGCGAGCTCGACGGCCTGCGCGCGATCGTCGGGCGCTGGGGCGGCGACGAGTTCGTGGTGCTGTGCAACCACGACGAGGACCGCGCCCGGGCGCCCGCCGCGCTGGCGCAGTCGCTCATCGCCGCGCTGCCCGCGGCCATGCCCGCGAGCGGCAGCCACATGGGCCTGAGCGTGGGCATCGCCATCGCCCACGACACCGACATCGTCGACATGATCAGCCTGGCCGACGAGGCGCTCTACGAGGCCAAGCGCGCCGGGCGCAACCGCTTCCGCATCGTGGACGACGCGCTCAACAAGCGCCTGGCGGTGCGCCGCGACATCGAGCGCGACCTGGAGGGCGCGATGCGCACGCGCGCCATCTCGATGTGGTACCAGCCGGTCGTGGCGCTGGACACGCAGCGCGTCCACAGCCTGGAGGCGTTGCTGCGCTGGGACCACCCGCGCCACGGGCGCATGCCGCCCGAGCAGGTGATCTTCGCGGCCGCCGCCGCCGGCATGGCCGAGGCGCTGCTGCGCTACATCGTCGAGGAGGTATGCCGGACGCTGCGCGAGCTGGAGGCGCAGGGCGGGGCGCTGGCGGCGGTGCCGATCGCGCTGAACGTCTCGCCGCGCGAGATGGCGCAGCTGGCCGTCGACCGGCTGGTGCTGGGGCTGCTGGCCGAGCAGGGCGTCGCCGCGCAGCGCCTGAAGATCGAGATCACGGAAGAAGTGGCGCTGGACACGCCGGCCGCGCGCGGCTGCCTGAGCGCGCTGGCGGCGGCGGGCGTGACGATCGTGGTGGACGATTTCGGCGTGGGCTATTCGTCGCTCGCCTCGTTGCGCGACCACTACGTGCGCCAGGTCAAGATCGACCGCAGCTTCGTCGCCGGCCTGGGCGGCTCGTCGGGCAACCGGGTGCTGGTGGACGCGATCGTGCGGCTGGGCCGCGCGCTCGACATCGAGGTGGTGGCCGAGGGCGTGGAGACGGTCGACGAACTCGACGTGCTGCGCGTGCTGGACTGCCCGCTCGGCCAGGGCTACCACTTCGCGCGGCCGGCGCCGCTGGCCGAGGTCGTGGCGTGGGCCGAACGGCGGCGCGCCGCGGCGGTCTGACTTCCGGCGCGATGTCCGAAGGGCCGCGGACCACGCGAAATGCGCCTACTCGCCGAGCGGGCGTGGACAGACCCGGCGGCGCGGCCGAACTGCGATCATCCGATAATCCACGGGCCGTGTCTGCGCTGACTCGATCGACCGTTCCCGCCCGTTTGCCCACCGTTTCCCGCCTCCCAGAAGACGCCGTCCCCGACGCCCAGACCGTGCCCACGCCGAACGACGCCGCCCTGCGCGACACCCCCATCGACGCACCGCGCACCGACCTGGCCGTGCCGTCGGTGGCCGACCTCACCACCTGCGACCTCGAACCCATCCGCGTGCCCGGCGCCATCCAGCCGCATGGACGGATGCTGGTGCTCGACGCGACGGACGCCGCCGCCGTGGCCCACAGCGCCAACTGGCCGGCGGCCGAACTGCGCGACGCCTCGGCGGCCCTGCCGCACGCGGCGCTGGCGGCGCTGGTCGATGGCGAGGCGCCGCTCGCGCTGGGCGACGTGCTGCTCGGCGGCGCGGCCTGGGCGCTGTCGGGTCACCGGCGCGGCGACCGGCTGGTGCTGGAGTTCGAGGCGCCGGAGCCGGAGTCGCCGGTCGGCCGGGTGCCGGTCCATCCGCTCGCGCGCGGGTTCCTGCCCCGCCTGCAGGAGACGGCGACGCTGGACGACGCGACGGCGCTGGTCGCCGCCGAGATAAAGCGCCTGACCGGATTCGGGCGCTGCCTGGTCTACCGCTTCGACGCCGACGGCCATGGCGAGGTGCTGGCCGAGCGGTGCGATGCGGGCTATGCGAGCCACGCCGGCCACCACTTTCCCGCCAGCGACATCCCCCGGCAGGCGCGCGAGCTGTACGTGCTCAATCCGTTCCGGCTCATCGTCGACGCCCACTACGACCCGGTGGCGCTGGTGGCCACCGGGACGCACGCGGGCGATGCGGCGTCGGTGTCGGGCATCGACCTGTCGCAGGCGCAGCTGCGCAGCGTCTCGCCGGTGCATCTGGCGTACATGCGCAACATGGGCACGCGGGCCTCGATGTCGGTGTCCATCACCGTCGAGGGACGGCTCTGGGGCCTGATCTCCTGCCACGACGACGCGCCGCGCCGGCTGGTGCCGGCGGTACGCCTCGCCTGCGAGCACCTGGGGCAGCTGCTGGCGCTGCAGGTCCAGGTGCTGGAGGCGCGGCGCGCGGTGGCCGAGCGGCTCGAGCTGCGCCACCTCACCCTGGACATCGTCGCGCGGCTCGCCGACGGCGACGCCACGCTCGCGCGGCTGGTCGACCACCCGGACGCACTGCTCGGCCTGGCGCGCGCCAGCGGCGCCGCCGTGGTGCGGGACGACCGGGTGTGGAGCGTGGGCCAGGCGCCCGCGCACGCCGACATCCTCGATCTCGCGCAGTGGATCGACGGGCGCGGCCGCGAGGTCTTCGAGACGCAGGGGCTGGCCTCGCACCATGCGCCCGGAGCCGCCTTTGCGCACGTGGCCGCCGGCGTGCTGGCCATCTCGATCTCGCAGGTCCACCGCCACCTGGTGCTGTGGTTCCGTCCGGAAGTGCTGCAGACCATCACCTGGGCCGGCGACCCGCGCAAGGCGGCGCCGTCGGACGACGGCCGCATCCACCCCCGGCGCAGTTTCGCGAGCTGGGTCGAGACGATCCGGGGGCGCGCGGCGCCCTGGACCGAGGCCGAGGTCGGCGCCGCCGCCGAGCTGCGCCAGGCGCTCATCGGCATCGTGCTGCGCCGCGCCGAGGAGATGGCGCAGGTGGCGGCCGAACTCGGGCGCGTCAATAAGGAACTCGAAGCCTTCTCGTACACCGTCTCCCACGACCTGCGCGCGCCGATGCGCCACATCGCCGGCTATGTCGACCTGGTGGTGGAGTCCGAGGGCGCCGGCCTGGGCGAGCGCTCGCTGCGCTACCTGGCGCACGCCAAGGAGGCCGCCGCCTTCGCCGGCAAGCTGGTCGACGGGCTGCTCGACTTCTCCCGCATGGGCCGCGCCGCGCTGAAGCTGCGCGCCATCGGCACCGCCACGCTGGTGGAGGAGGTGGTGGGCGAACTCGAGCGCCTGGAGCCCGGGCGCGGCATCGAGTGGGCGGTGGCCCCGGACCTGCCCGTGCTGCACGCCGACGCGCTGCTGCTGCAGGTGGCCGTGCGCAACCTGCTGGGCAACGCCGTCAAGTACTCGCGTGGCAGCCGGCCGGCGCGCATCGCCGTGCGCGCCGTGCGGCGCGAGGATGGCGAGGGCCTGGAGGTGGAGGACAACGGCGTGGGTTTCCAGATGAAATACGCGGGCAAGCTGTTCGGCGTGTTCCAGCGCCTGCACACGATCGACGAATTCGAGGGCACCGGCATCGGACTGGCCAACGTGAGGCGCATCGTCGAGCGCCATGGCGGCACGGTCTGGGCCCGTGGCGAGCTCGGCAGGGGGGCGTGCTTCGGCTTCGTGCTGCCCCGCCGCCCGCCCGCCGACGGCGTCCCCACGCAAAGAGAAGGAACCCATGCTTAAACCGATTCTGCTGGTCGAGGACGACAAGCGCGACCTCGAGCTGACCCTGGTCGCCCTGGAGCGCAGCCAGCTGGCCAACGAAGTGGTGGCGCTGCGCGACGGCGCGCAGGCGCTGGACTACCTGCTGCGCGAGGGCGAGCACGCCGGGCGCGGGGAGGGCAATCCGGCGGTGATCCTGCTCGACCTGAAGCTGCCCAAGGTCACCGGGCTGGAGGTGCTGGAGGCGATCAAGGCCGACCCGGCGCTGCGCAGCATCCCGGTGGTGATGCTGACCTCCTCGCAGGAGGAGTCGGACGTGCTGCGCAGCTACCAGCTCGGCGTCAACGCGTACGTGGTCAAGCCGGTGGCGTTCGACCGTTTCGTCTCCGCGATCTCCGACCTGGGCGTGTTCTGGGCCGTCCTCAACGAGCCGCCGCCGGGCTCGCTGCGCAGCGCGCGCCACCATGAGTAGTCCGGCGCCGCTGCGCGTGCTGCTGCTGGAGGATTCGCGCTTCGACGCCGAACTGGTGCTGGAGGCCCTCGCCAGCGCGCTGCCCCAGGCGCAGCCGACCTGGGTGCGCGACGAGGCGGGCTTCCTGGCGGCGCTGGCCGCCACGGCGTTCGACCTGATCCTCTCGGACGTCGAGCTGCCCGGGTTTTCCGGCGTGCAGGCGCTGGATTTCGCGCGCGCGCACCACCCGGGCGTCCCGTTCGTCTTCGTCTCGGGCGTGATCGGGGAGGACAACGCGGTCGAGCTGCTCAAGCGCGGCGCCACCGACTACGTGAGCAAGGCCCGCATGGCGCGCCTGCCCGTGGTGCTGGACCGGGCGCTGCGCGAGGCGGCCGAACTCGCAGCGCGCCATGCCGCCGAGAGCCGCCTGCGGGAGGCCGACGACGCCTTCGTGCGGGTCGAGTCCCGGCGCATGGCGCTGGTCGAGCTGAGCGACCGCATCCGCGACCTGGACGACCCCGGCGAACTCGCCTACGCCGCCGCGGAGATCGTCGGGCGGCAGCTGGGCGTCGACCGCGCCGGCTACGGCGTGGTGGACACCATCGCCGAGGTCATCACCATCGACCGCGACTGGACCCTGCCGGGCGTGCCCAGCCTGGCGGGCGCGCTGCGGTTCCGCGACTACGGCTCCTACATCGACGACCTGCGTCGCGGCGTGACCGTGGCCATCGGGGACGCCTATGTCGATGCCCGCACGGCCGCGAACGCCGACGCGCTGGTGGCCATCCAGGCGCGGGCGTTCGTCAACATGCCGCTGACCGAGAAGGGCGGGCTGGTCGGCCTGCTCTATGCCAACCACGGCGCCGTGCGCGGCTGGCCGGCGGAGGACCTGGCGTTCATCCGCGAGATCGGCGAGCGCGTGCGCACGGCCATCGCGCGGCTGGACGCGCAGCACGAACTGACCGCGTTCGCCGCGTCCCTGGAGCGGCAGGTCGAGGAGCGCACCTACGAGCGCGACCGCACCTGGAAGCTCAACCAGGACCTGCTCGGCGTGGCCAACCCCGACGGCTTCTTCGAGAGCGTGAACCCGGCCTGGGAGGCGGTCCTGGGCTGGAGCGCCGAGGAGATCCGCCGCATCCCGTTTCGCGAACTGGTGCATCCGGAGGACCTGGCCGCGACGCAGGACGAGCTGCGGCGCCTGGCGCAGGGCCAGCGCACCCAGCGCTTCGTCAACCGCTACCGCACGAAATCCGGCGGCTATCGCTGGCTGGCCTGGACGGCCGTGCCCGACCGCGGCCTGATGTACACCGCCGCGCGCGACATCACCGAGGACAAAGAGCGCGAGGCCGAACTCGAGGCCGCGAAGGAGCAGTTGCGCCAGAGCCAGAAGCTCGAGGCCGTGGGGCAGCTGACCGGCGGACTGGCGCACGACTTCAACAACCTGCTCGCGGCCATCACCGGCAGCCTGGAACTGATGCGGCGGCGCAGCGCGGCGGGCCGGACGGCCGAACTCGAACGCTACATCGGCGTCGCGCAGGGCGCGGCGCAGCGCGCGGCGGCGCTCACGCACCGGATGCTGGCGTTCTCGCGCCGCCAGACGCTGGCGCCCAAGTCGCTGGACGTGAACCGGCTCGTCGCGGACATGGCGGACCTGCTGCGCCGCACGATCGGCCCGGAGATCCACCTGGAGACGATCGCCGCCGTCGGCCTGTGGAGCGTGCTGGCCGATCCGAGCCAGCTGGAGAACGCGCTGCTGAACCTGTGCATCAACGCCCGCGACGCCATGCCGGGCGGCGGGCGGCTGGTGGTCGAGACCGCCAACCGCTGGATCGACGAACGCACCGCGCGCGAGCGCGAACTCGCGCCCGGCCAGTACGTCTCGCTGTGCGTGAGCGACGACGGCGTGGGCATGAGCCCCGAGGTCGCCGCGCGCGCCTTCGACCCCTTCTTCACCACCAAGCCGATCGGCATGGGCACGGGCCTCGGCCTGTCGATGATCTACGGCTTCGCCAAGCAGTCCGGCGGGCTGGTGCGCATCTACTCGGAAGCCGGCCAGGGCACCATGGTGTGCCTCTACCTGCCCCGGCACGCGGCGCCGGCGGAGCCCGTCGCCGCGAGCGCGCCGGCGGTCGTCGCGCCGCGGGCCGACCGGGGCCAGAGCGTGCTGGTGGTGGACGACGAGCCGGCCGTGCGGATGCTCGTCGTCGAGGTCATGCAGGAGTTGGGCTACGCCACGCTGGAGGCCGCCGACGGCGCCGAGGCGCTGGCGCACCTGCGCTCGCCGGCGCGCATCGACCTGCTGGTCACCGACGTCGGCCTGCCCGGCGGCATGAACGGCCGTCAGGTCGCGGATGCGGCGCGGGGCGTGCGGGCGGGCCTGCGCGTGCTCTTCATCACCGGCTACGCCGAGAACGCCGTGCTCAGCCACGGCCACCTCGACCCCGGCATGCACGTCATGACCAAGCCGTTCGACATGGACGTGCTGGCGAGGCGCGTCAAGGACCTGATCGAGAGCGACTGATTCTTCCTACGCCGGGCGGCGCCGCCGTGCCTTCCAATCGCCTTTTCACTCGATCCCGTCAGGCTTACGTTTCCATGGACACCACGACCCCTACCCTCCAGACCCTTTTCGACCAGCTCGGCCTGCCCAGCGAAGCCGCCGACATCGACCGCTTCGTGGCCGAGAACCGTCCCGTTCCCCAGGAGGTGGCCCTGCCCGACGCCCCGTTCTGGACGCCGGCCCAGGCGCAGTTCCTGCGCGAGGAGTGGAAGGACGATGCGGAGTGGATCCCGGTGGTGGACCAGCTCAACGTGATGCTGCGCGATTGAGGACGCCCGGTCTCGCCCTGGCGGCCGCGCGCGCGCTCCGTGTCGCGGCGAAACGGATGCCGGCATTGGCATTGGCGCTGGCGATCGGGCTGGGCGCGATGTCCGCCGTCGCGCTCGCGCAGGAACTGCCGGCCGGCGTCCGATGGGGCATGGACGCCGACGCCCTGCGCGCCGCCGTTCCCGACGCCAGCCGCGTCGCCCGGCCGCAGCGCCTGGCCGGTGGCGTCGCCGGCACCTGGCACGCGCCCCCGGTGCGGATCGCCGATGCGCTGGATGCCGAGCCCGTCTTCTTCTTCGGTGGGGGCCGTCTGGTCCGCGTCGAGCACGTGGCCGCCGGCCTCGACGCGCCCGATCGCGGCGAAGCCGCCTTCGCCGCGCTGCGTGACTGGGGTCGCGAGCGCTTCGGCGCCGAACTGGCGACGCGCGACCCCGGCAGCGAGATCGCGGCCTGGGTCGACGGCGACACCGACGTCTATGTCCAGCGTACCGTCGACGCCCGGGGCGCGACGGTACGGCTGGTCCGCAAGCTGCGCGTGGTGAAGGACGGCCGGGCGCTCTGAACGAGCGCTCAGCCTGCCAGCAGGGGTTGTCCGACGGTGGCCGAGGCGGGTGGACCGAACGGGTCGCCGCCCGCGGGCAGCGGGTCGCCCCACTGCGCACGGTTCTGCCGCAGCAGGGTCATCACGTCGTCGGCCATGGCCTCCAGCAGCTTGACCTCGCGCTGGCTCAGTGCGCGCGGCTCCACGTCCAGCAGGCACAGCGTGCCCAGGACGTGCCCGGCGGCGTCGCGCAGCGGCGCGCCGGCATAGAAGCGCACGCCCTTGGCGCCCAGGGCCGGATTGCCGGCGAAGCGCAGGTCACGGCTCACGTCGGGCACCACCATCGTCTGCGCGTTGGCCACCACGTGGCCGCACAGCGACAGCGAACGCGGCAGGTCGAGTTCCTGCGCGGTCACCGGCGCGACGCCGGAGGCGTCGGGCGTGACCAGCGGGCCATGGGCGGCCAGCACGTTCTGGCGGTCCTCCTCGATCAGCGACACCATCGCCAGCGGCATGTCGAAGATGTCGGCCGCGCGCTTGGACGCGGCCTCGAAGAGCGGCATCGCCCGCGCGTCGAGCGCGCCGCTGGTGCGCAGCGCCTCCATCCGCACGGCGTCGTCGGCCGGCACCTGGGGCGCCATGAAGCCCTGGTCGAGCTTGGCGCCGGTCAGCGCGACGATGCGGATCACGGCCTCCGTGACGGAGGTGACCACGGCGTCCGCGCCCAGCGACTTGCAGGCCGCCTCGCCCAGCAGATCGGCCGGAGCGTTCCACAGGCCCAGGATGATGTGAATGTCGGGCCAGCGCCGGCGCAGGCGGCGGCAGAAGTGGCGCGCCGGAACCTGCGGGTCGCGGCTGAAGTACGACAGCAGCACCACTTGCGCGCCTTTGAGGTCGAGGCGGGCGATGTAGTCGGCGCTGATGGTGGCCGCCGGGCGATGCTCCGCCGGCAGTCCCTCCAGCGACAGCGAGTGCGCCAGCATGCGCGCGGCCAGCGTGTCGATTTCCCACTTCGCGCCGATGCACACGGTCGTCGGCAGCGCCGCGCCGAGGGCGCTGGCGTGCTGCTCGGCCACGTCGTCGATCAGCGTCTCCATGCCGATGACGATGCGATGGCGGTGGTGGGCGGTGGCCGCGCTGCCCTGGTCCTGGCTGGCCATGCGCAGTACCGGCAGGCCGACCTGGTCGTAGAACGCGGTCACCTTGACGTTGCTGGTCTGCTCGTGCGCGAGTTCGATGGCTTCCTCGACGTCGCCGGCGATCAGGCGCTGGTAGATGCGCGTCGGCGCGTCGAGCGCCGGCTGGCTGCCCAGCAGCACGTCCAGGAATTGCAGGCGCGGCAGGTAGCGCCCGATCACCAGCAGGCACACCGTCAGCGGCGTGGACATCACCAACCCGACCGGTCCCCACAGCGCGGTCCAGAAGATCGCCGAGGCCATCAGCGAGATCGCCGACAGTCCGGTGCTCGCGCCGTAGAGCCAGGGCGCGACGAAGTTGCTGCTGATCATCTGCAGCACGCCGATCAGCGCCAGCGTCCACAGCACCATGTGCCAGCCCGGGTCGATGGCGAAGGCCAGGGTGAGGGGGAACGCGGCCGAGATCATCGGGCCGACGTAGGGCACGAAACGCATGACGATCGCCGTCGCGCCCCACAGGAGCGCCCCCGGGATGCCGATGATCCACAGCCCGAGCGCGAGCGGCAGCCCGTAGCTGGCGTTCACGATCAGCTGCATGGTGAGGTATTTGCTGATGCGCGCGCCGGCCTCGTCCATGGCGTCGGTCGAGCGGTGCAGGCTGCCCCCCCACAGCCGCAGCATGCGGTCGCGCAGGTCCAGCCGGTCGAGCAGGATCAGCACCACGAACACCATCACGATGCCGGCGGTGGCGAGCGGGCCGCTGCCCAGCCTGAGCCATTCGGTGGCGGTCTCGAAGGCCGACGGCGGCGTCTCCTCGATCACCACGCGCCGCGGCGTCAGTTCGCGCGCGCCCGGGCGCGTCGGGTCCGCCGCCGGGACGCTGGGCGTGACCGGGAGGTTGATCTCCCGGCGCAGGGTCTCGAAGGTCTTGGACACGCCGTCGAACATGCCGGGCTTGTCGGCGTCCTCGCGCAGGTCGCGCAGCTTGTCGACGATGTTGTTCTGGTAGGTGGGCAGGCGCGCGCTCAGCGTGCTGACCTGGTTGGCCAGGAACAGCCCGGTCAGGCCGATGAGCACCAGCGTGGCCACGGCCACCACCGCGACCGCCGGCATGCGCGGCAGGCCCAGCCGCTTGAGCCGGACTACCAGCGGATCGAGCACGAAGCCCAGGAAGATGGCCAGCGCGAGCGGAATCAGGATGTCGCGGCCGAAATACAGCGCCGCGATGATGATCGCCGCGGTCACCAGCCCCATCATCAGCCGCAGCTCGGGCAGCAGCGTCAGCAGCACGCTGCCGGGTTCGTTGATCTGCCGCAGCGAGGCCAGGTGGCTCTGTTCGACGGGATCCTCGACGGGCTCGCGGGGGCGTGGGGACGGCGCGTCCGGCGTCGACTTCTCGAAATCTGTCACTGCGAAGCTCCGGTAGGGAAACCCGAGGTTACGGCCAAGGGAAAGATCGGTGTGAAAGCCGGCGGCTTCGAACCCACAATGCAGCCACTTTTCACGCGCGCATCGCGCAGGAGACACGCATGGAACCGCAAGCACGACAACGCATCGGCCTGATCGGCGTGGGCCTCATGGGCCACGGCATCGCCTTCAACATCCAGAAGCACGGCCACCCGCTCGCGGTGCTGGCGCACGCCGGCAACCAGCCGATCGACGACCTCGTGGCGGGCGGCGCGACGGTCCATGGCACGCCGGCCGAGCTGGCCGCGGCGGTCGACGTGCTGCTGCTGTGCGTGACCGGCACCCCGCAGGTCGAGGCCGTGCTGCTGGGGGAGGGGGGCGCGCTGGGCGCGCTGCGTGCGGGCGGCGTGGTCATCGACTGCTCGACCGCCATTCCGGCGTCGACCGAGCGCCTGGCCGCGCGCGTGGCCGAGGCCGGCGGGCGCTTCATGGACGCGGCCATGACGCGCACGCCCAAGGAGGCCGCCGAGGGCCGGCTCAACCTGCTGGTGGGCGCCGACGACGCGCTGTTCGCGCAGTGCCGCCCGCTGCTCGCGTGCTTCGCCGAGAACATCACGCACGTCGGGCCGGTGGGCGCCGGCCACCGCATGAAGCTGCTGCACAACTACGTGTCGCTGGGCTCGGTGGCGCTGATCGCCGAGGCCGCCGCCTGCGCCGCGCGCGCCGGGGTCGCGCCCGAGGTCTTCGTCGACGTGCTGGCCAAGGGCGGCGGTGGCGGCATGGCGCTGGAGCGGCTCCGGCCGGTCCTGCTCTCGGGCGACGCGAGCGGCCTGCGCTTCGCGATGTCCAACGCGGCCAAGGACCTGGGCTACTACGCCGCCATGGCCGAGGACGGCCACGCCGCGCGGGCCATCGCCGAGGGCGTGCGCCGGACCTTCGAGGAGGCCCTGACGCACGGCGACCCGCAAGCGCTGGTGCCCGAACTGGTCGCGCAACTGACCCGCCGCGGCGACGGCCGCTGAACCGGCCACGGCCACAGCCGACTTCGCGGCGCCGGCGCGCCTCACGCGAGCACGCCGGCGACCCGGCCGCGCCAGAACGCCGCGTCGGGCAGGGGACCGGTGCCCGCGCGGGCGTTGTCGGCCATGTGCTCCGGCCGGCTCGTGCCGGGGATCACGCAGGTCACGGCCGGATGCGACAGCGTGAACTTCAGCAGCACCTGGGCCCAGCTCGCGGCGCCGATCTCCGCCGCCCAGGCCGGCAGCGGCCGCTCGCGCAGCCGGCGCAGCAGGCCGCCGCCGCCGAAGGGCTGGTTGACGATCACCGCCACGCCGCGCTCGGCGGCCAGCGGCAGCAGGCGGCGTTCGACCTCGCGGTCGTCGAGGGCGTAGTTGATCTGCAGGAAGTCCAGGGGCTCGGCGCGCAGCACGGCCTCGACCTCGTCGAAGGCGGCCGTCGTGTAGTGCGTGATGCCGACGTGACGCACGCGCCCCTGCGCCTTCAGCTCGCGCACCGTGGCCAGCTGGACGCGCCAGTCGACCAGGTTGTGCACCTGCATCAGGTCGATGCGCCGCGTGCCCAGCAGCGCGAAGGAGCGCTCCATCTGCGCGAGGCCGGCGGCGCGGCCGCGCGTCCAGACTTTGGTCGCGACGAAGGCCGGCGGTCGCGGCGCCGGCAGCTCGGCGAGCAGTTCGCCGGTGGTCTGCTCGGAGCGGCCGTACATGGGGGAGCTGTCGAGGACGCGGCCGCCGGCGTCGAACAGCGCGCGCAGCACGCCCGGCAGGCGCTGGTGCTCGGCGCTGCCGGGCGCGTGGTCGAAGCCGACCCAGGTGCCGCAGCCGATGACCGGCAGGGCCTCGCCGGTGGAGGGGACGGGGCGGGTGTGCATGGGCGGGGTCGAGGAGGTGGCGGGCGGCGTGGTGGACGGCACGGTGGCGGGCGCGGCGGCGCCGGCCGGCAGCATGGCCGACAGCGCGAGTCCAGCGGCGCCGCGCAGGACCTGCGCGCGGGTCGGGCCCGACCGGGCGAGCGGGGAAGCGGAGCGGTTAACGGGGGCGGGCATGCTTCGGTCTACCGGAATTTGCCCCACCGGTCTGCAAGCCGAAGGGGTCGGATGGCGGCGAACAAGCCGCCTTCATGGCAAATTCCCGGCCGGACCCCGTCCACGCCGGCGCACCCGGCGATTCCAAGCATCCGGAGACACAACCCATGAGAATCCCGCCGACCCTGACGCGACGGCTCGCGCTGCCGCTGCTCGCCACCCTGTTCGCCGCCCCCGTCCTCGCGCAGGGCGCCTATCCCGACAAGCCCGTCACCATCGTCGTGCCGCAGGGCGCGGGCGGGGCCAACGACGCCATCGCGCGCATCGTGGTGCAGAAGCTGGCGGTGCTGCTCAAGCAGAGCGTCGTCATCGACAACCGGCCGGGCGCCGGCGGCAACATCGGCACCGCCTACGTCGCCAAGGCCAAGCCGGACGGCTATACGCTGGTGCTGACCACCAACAGCGCGCACGTGGTCAACCCGTGGCTCTACAAGAACATCGGCTTCGACCCGGTCAAGGATTTCACGCCGATCGGCACGGTGGCCACGGCCGGCTACGTGCTGGTGGCCAACCCGGCGTTCCCGGCGAACAACGTCAGGGAACTGATCGCGCGTGTGAAGGCCGCGCCGCCGGGCTCGATCAGCTACGCGTCGGCGGGCAACGGCACGCTCAACCACCTCATCGGCGAACAGCTCAAGAAGCAGGGCGGCATCGAGATGGTCCACGTGCCCTACCGCACCTCGGCGGCGGCCGTGACCGACGTGGTGGGCGGCCAGCTGCCGCTGTCGGTGCAGAGCCTGCCCTCGTCGATCGCGTTCATCAAGGGCGGCAAGCTGAAGCTCCTGGGCGTGGCCAACGAGAAACGCATCGCCGCCTTTCCCGACGTGCCCACCATCGGGAAGACGCTGCCGGGCTTCGGCACCACGCCGTGGTACGGCCTGCTCGCGCCGGCGGGCACCCCGCAGCCGGTGGTCGAGCGGCTGCAGGCCGCCCTGGCCGAGGCGCTCGACGGCAAGGACGTCCAGGACCAGCTCGCCGCCCAGGGCTGCGAGGTCTTCAAGGGCACCCCGGCCGCCTTCGCGACGCTGATCCGCACCGAGCTTCCGCAGTGGGAGCGGGTCGTGAAGGCTTCCGGCGCGACGCTGGACTGAGCGTCCTCGGGCGGCGCGGCGGGACGGTCGTCTACCATGGGGCGTCCTGTCCGTCACGTGGCTCCGAATGAAATTCTCCCTGCGGCGTCTGTACGAACGCGTCGTCTCTCTCCTCCGCCGGCACCTGCCGTCGCGCCGGGCGCCGGCGCCCCCCGTCACCCTGGTGCCCGAACGCTGGACCGAGGAGCAGGTCACGCTCGAAGGCCGGCGCATCGACTACCGCCTCTACGTGCCGCCGCTGGTCTCCGGTGCGATCCCCCCGCGCGCCCTGGTGCTGATGCTCCACGGCTGCCAGCAGGACCCGCTCGATTTCGCGCTCGGCACCGGCATGAACGACCTGGCGCGCACCCGCAACGTCGTGGTGGTCTATCCGGCGCAGAAGAAGGCCTCGAACACCCACGGCTGCTGGAACTGGTTCAAGACCCAGCACCAGCAGCGCGACCGGGGCGAGCCGGCGATGCTCGCCGGCCTGGTGCGCGCGGTGGTGCAGGCCCACGGCGTCGACCCGGCGCGGGTCTACGTCGCCGGGCTGTCGGCCGGTGGCTCGATGGCGGCCATCCTGGCGGACTGCCACGCCGACCTGTTCGCCGCCGCCGGCGTGCATTCGGGCCTGCCGCGCGGCGCGGCGGGCGACGCCATGTCGGCGCTCGCGGCGATGCGTCACGGCGTGCGGCCGGCCGTCGGCCGGGTCGGTGGCCGGCCGACGATCGTGTTCCAGGGCGATGCCGACGACGTCGTGCACCCGTCCAACGGCGTGGCGGTGGTCGAGGCCGCGCGCGGCCTCGACCTCATGGGCGGCGCCGGCGCCCGGCGCCTCCAGGGCGTCTCGCCCCGGGGACGGCGCTACACCCGCACCTGCCATCCGGCCACGGCCGCGGCGGGACCGGTGGAGCACTGGGAACTCCACGGCATCGGCCACGCCTGGTCGGGCGGCGATGCGCGGGGCAGCTACACCGAGCCGGCGGGCGTCTCGGCCAGCGCCGAGATGCTGCGCTTCTTCCTCGAGAACCCGCGCCGGCCGGGCGACTGAGCCCGGTGCCGGCACCGTCGCCGGCACGGTCGCGGTCGCGGTCGCGCCGGCGGTCGCCCGGTCAGTCCGCCTCGATCTTCGCCGCCCGGATGACCTCGGTCCAGCGCGTCGACTCGGCCTTCACCAGCGCGTCCATCTGCTGCGGGTTCAGGTAGTCCGCCGTCGCGCCCTGGTCCTGCGCCTTCTGTCTGAACGCCGGCGTCGAGACCACCTTGGCGATGTCGGCGGAGAGCTTGTCGACGATCGGCCGGGGCGTCCTGGCCGGCGCGAAGACGCCGAACCACGAGGTGGCGTCGAGCCGGGGCAGGCCGGCCTCGGCGGTGGTCGGCACGTCGGGCAGGCTCGCCAGGCGGGCCTTGCCGGTGGTCGCCAGCACGCGCAGCTTGCCCGACTGGATGTGCGGCACGAAGGGCGGGGCGGTGCCGAAGGTCAGGTCGACCTGGCCGCCGAGGAGGTCCTGCAGCGCCGGACCGGTGCCCTTGTAGGGGATGTGCGTGAGCCGGATGCCCGCCTGCTGCTCCAGCATGGCGCCGGTGGCGTGCTGCAGCGAACCGTTGCCCGACGAGGCGTAATTCAGCTTGCCGGGGTTCGCCTTCGCGTAGGCGATGAGTTCGGCCATCGACTTGAACGGCAGGTCGGCGCGCACGACGACGATCTGCGGCGCCGACAGCACGTTGGCCACCGGCGTCAGGTCCTTGGCGTCCCACTGCGGCGCCTGCTTGCTGACCAGCGGCGTGATGACGTGGTAGCCCGAGTACTGCATCAGCAGCGTGTAGCCGTCGGGCTCGGCGCGCTTGGCCGCCACCGCCGCGATGCCGCCGTTGGCCCCGCCCCGGTTGTCGACCACCACGGTCTGGCCGAGCGCCGTGCCCAGCGGCACGCCGAGCATGCGCGCGGCCAGGTCGGTGGTGCCGCCGGCGGCGGTGGGCACCAGCATCAGCACCGGCTTGTTCGGGTAGTCGGCCGCGCCGCCCTGCGCGCGCGCGGCGGGCCCGGCGGTGCCCAGGGCGGCGAGCGCGAGGCCGGAGAGCGCGAGCACGCCGAACGCGCGCCGTGACGCGCGGGCGGTGACGGCGCGGCCGCGCGGTGCCGTCGTGGTGGGTGCGACGCTGGCGAGGGAAGTGCGTTGGAAATCGGTCATCTTGAAAATTCTCGGGTTGTCTCGTTGGATCGATCGTCCGGCCGCACGGCCGGGATGTGGCCAGGGCCTCGGCCGCCCGCGCGGCCGAGCCGTGGCTCAGGTCTCGGCCGGCGTGCCCGCGTCACGCGCCAGCGCACGGTCGCGCCAGGTCGCGAAGTCCGGCGGCGGCACGTGCAGGTCGAGCCGGCGCCCGGCCTTGGCGATCTGGCTCGGGATCTCGTGGCCGATGAGCGCGGGCAGCCGGTGCGCCGCCGCCAACAGCAGCGACAGGTCGCAGCCGGTGTCGTAGTCCATCAGTTCGAGCGCGTGCACGATCTCCTCGGTGCAGACGTTGCCGCTCGCGCCCGGCGCGTAGGGGCAGCCGCCCAGGCCGCCGAGCGAGGCGTCGAAGCGGTCGGCGCCGGCGTCGATGGCGGCCAGCACGTTGGCCAGGCCCATGCCGCGCGTGTTGTGGAAGTGCAGCGTGAGTTCGGTGCCAGGCAGCCGGGCGCGGAATTCGCGCGTCAGCGCCGCGACCTGCGTCGGGTAGGCCATGCCGGTGGTGTCGCACAGCGTGATGCCGCGCGCCCCGGCCTCCACGAAGCGGCGCGCCCAGTCCAGCACCACCGACGGCTCGACGTCGCCCTCCATCGGGCAGCCGAAGACGCACGACAGCGACACGTTGACCGGCACCCGGGCCTCGCGGGCCATCGCGAGGACGCCCGACAGCGCGGCGAACGACTGGGCGCGCGTCATGCGCAGGTTGGCCAGGTTGTGCGTCTCGCTGGCCGACATGACCAGGTTGAGCTCGTCGGCGCGCGCCTCGATGGCGCGCTCGGCGCCGCGCCGGTTGGGCACCAGGCAGGTGTAGACCACGCCCGGCACGCGCTCGATCTCGCGCAGCACCACCTCGGCGTCGCGCAGCGCGGGGATCGCCTGCGGCGAGACGAAGGCCGTGGCCTCGATCTTGGCCAGCCCGGCGGCCGAGAGGGCGTTCACCAGCGCGATCTTCTCGGCCGTCGGCACGAAGGCGGCCTCCATCTGCAGCCCGTCGCGCGGGCCGACCTCCTGGAGGTAGAGGCGCCGTCGCGCGCCGCGCCACACGTCGGGCGCGTCGGCGGCGTGCACGGCGGAGCGTCCGGTGGCCGGGTTGGCCGTCGGGGTGGGGACGGGGGTGGGCGTGGGCGTGTTCATGCGATGGCTCCTCTGGAACGCAGCAGGGTGATCTGTTCGGGGGTCAGGCCGGCCTCGCGCAGCACGGCGTCGGTGTCTTCGCCGAGGCGTGGCGCGGCCGAGCGCACGCCGCCGGGGGTGAGCGACAGCTTGGGCACGATGCCCGGCACGTCGATCTCGTGGCCGTCGCGCGTGGTCTGGCGCAGGATCATGTCGCGGGCGCGGTAGTGCGGGTCCTCGTGGATGTCGCGCGCGGTGTAGACCTTGCCGGCCGGCACGCGCGCCTCGCCCAGCCGCGTCAGCACCTCGGCGATGGGAAGCGGCAGCGTCCAGGCGCCGATGGCGGCGTCGAGTTCGTCCACGCGCGCCACGCGCCCGGCGTTGTCCTGCAGGTCCGGAGCGGTGGCCAGGTCCGCGCGGCCGACCACCTGCATCAGTCGGCGGAAGATGCTGTCGCCGTTGCCGGCGACCAGCACATAGCCGTCGGCGCACTTGTAGGCATTGGAAGGTGCGATGCCCGGCAGGGCGCTGCCGGCGGCTTCGCGGACGGCGCCGAAGGCGCTGTACTCGGGCAGCAGGCTCTCCATGACGTTGAACACCGCCTCGTGCAGCGCGACGTCGATCACCTGGCCCGGCCCGCCGTGCGCCTTGCGGTGGTAGAGCGCGAGCAGCACGCCGATGGTGCCGTGCAGGGCCGCGAGCGTGTCGCCGATGGACACGCCCACGCGCACCGGGACGCGCCCGGGCTCGCCGGTGAGGTGGCGCAGGCCGCCCATCGCCTCGCCGATGGCGCCGAAGCCGGGCAGGTCGCGGTACGGGCCGGTCTGGCCGTAGCCGGAGATGCGCAGCATCACCAGGCCGGGGTTGAGGGCGCGCAGGTCCTCCCAGCCCATGCCCCAGCCTTCGAGCGTGCCGGGGCGGAAGTTCTCGATCAGCACGTCGGCCTCCGCGATCAGGGCGCGGGCGACGTCCTGGCCCTCGGCCGAGCGCAGGTCGAGCGCGACCGAGCGCTTGTTGCGCGACTGCACCTGCCACCACACGGCCGTGCCATCCTGCAGGAGGCGCCAGTTGCGCAGGGGGTCGCCGCCGCCGGGTGCCTCGATCTTGACGACGTCGGCGCCGAATTCGCCCAGGGTCTTGCCGCAGAACGGGCCGGCGATGAGCTGGCCCATCTCGACCACGCGCAGGCCGGCGAGCGCGCCGGTCGCGCCGGGCGTGGCCGGAGAGGATGAAGGGGTTGGATCGGTCATGGGACGCGATCATCGGCACCCGGGCGGCGCGCGCAAAGCGGCCATTGGCGACGCTGCCATCGCGAACGGCGATGGCGCGGCCGTGGCGGGTGTGTAATGGCCCGCCATGCGACTCGATCCCGTTTCATTGCGCCTCTTCGTCGCCGTCATGGAGGAGGGCACCATCGCCGCGGCCGCCCGGCGCGAGCACCTCGCGCCGGCGGCGGTCAGCCACCGCCTCAGCGAGCTGGAGGGCGCGCTGGGCACCGCGCTGTTCCAGCGCAGCAACAAGGGCACGCGCGCGACCGCGGCGGCGCACACGCTGCTGGGGCTGGCGCGCGGGGTGCTCCACGGGCTGGACGACATCGCCGAGCAGATGGCCGGCCACGCCGGCGGCGTGCGCGGCCACGTGCGCGTGTTCGCCAACATCTCGGCCATCACGCAGTTCCTGCCGGACGATCTGCGCCGCTTCATGGACGCTGCGCCCCGGGTGCAGGTGCACCTGCAGGAGCGCATCAGCAGCGCGATCGCGCGCGCGGTCGCCGACAGCCGCGCCGACATCGGCATCCTGAACGCCGGCGCCCACGGCGAAGCGCTGACGGTGCTGCCCTACCGCGAGGACGAACTGGTGCTGATCGTGCCGCGCGGTCATCCGCTGGCGGCCCGGCGCAGGGTGCGGCTGCGCGACGCGCTGGCGCACGATTTCGTGGGCGCCCACCCGGGCAGCGCCGTCAACGACCGGCTGCACCGCGCCGCCGCCGAGCTGGGCCTGCCGCTGCGCCTGCGCATCCAGGTCGGGGGCTACGACGCGATGTCGCTCATGGTCGCCGCCGGCATGGGCGTGGGCGTGCTGCCGCGCCTGAGCGCGCGGCTCTATCTTTCAGCGCTGAATGTCCGTGCCGTGACGCTCGACGAGCCGTGGGCGCGACGCCAGCTGGTGGTGTGCGTGCGCGCGCTCGACGCACTGTCGCCCGCCGCCCGCAGCCTGGTCGATCACCTGTGCGGGGGCGCGGCGCCTGCGGCCTGAACTCAGCGGACCGGCACGACGATCAGCCGCTCGCCCCCGGGCGCGGTCTTCAGGTTGGGATTGAGAGCGGGTGCATCGCCGGCGGTGCCGACCGGCACGCGGATCGACGTCGCGCTGCCCATGCCGTGCTGCGTCGTGAACACGCTCAGGTAACCCGCGGTCGTGCCCTGCAGCGTCACGTCCACCTCCAGCGTGGTCGCCCGGCCGGCCGGCAGCGCGCGGGGCGCGCCGTCCTGCAGCAGCACCAGGCCACCGTCGGCGGCCAGGCGCACCGACGCGCCGGTGGGATCGGTCACCTCGTCCAGGACCAGCGTGACGCGCACGGTCTGGCCGGCGGCCGTCGCGGGCTGCACCCGGTAGCGGACCTCGATGCCGGAGCCGTTGGCCTTGCGCGGCGCGGTCTCGAACCGCGCCGGGGGCTTGACGCCCGCGCCGGGGCGCTGGCCGGTGGCATCGGCGCAGGCCACCAGCGGGACGGCCAGTCCGGCCACGAGCAGGGCGGTCACGAGGCCGGCGAGCGGGCGTTTCATTGGATGGAGACGTTGAAGCATGGCGAGGCCGTCGTGTTGTTGTAGTCGTGCACGGCGATGACGGCATCGCCGGCCGGCAGGGTGGCGGTGAGGGTTTCGCTGGTGCCGACGGCGCGGGCCTGGGCCACCAGGCCCGCGCCGTTGCCCCAGACCGCCAGTTCCGGATCGGTGCCCGCGCCGCCGCTGACGGCGATGGTGTAGGCCCGCGCGGTGGGCGCGGTGAAGCGCAGGTAGGCGTAGTTGCCCAGCCGGTTGGTCGTCCCCGCCTGGTAGTCGACGCAGACCCGTGTCGTCGCGCCCGGCGCCACCGAGCGGTAGAGCGGCAGCGCCATGGCGACGCCGCCGTTGTTGGCCTCGGAGGTGCCGAAGGGATCGCTGGTCGAGGTGGCGATGGCCTGGCCGCCCAGCAGCCCGGCGAGCACCGGCGCGCTCGCGGGCGCGGCGGCGCCGAAGGCCGCGGCGAACGCGTGGATGGACGTCACCGCCGCGCCGCGCCGGAACGGACCGGTGAAGGCATCGTGGATGGGCTTGAAACCGACCTGGCGATTGAGGTGCCAGAAGATCGACTGGATCGAATCCTCGCGGTACCAGCCGGCACCGGCCGCGGCGCCGTTGCCCAGCACGATCTGCACGCCACGTGCCTGGGCGGGACCGTACGAGTCGGTGTAGTCCGCGCGCTCGAGCGCGATGCCCGACCAGGCGTTGCCCCAGCCTTCGGAAAACGCGACGCGGCGATCGAGCAGGTTGTTCAGGGCATGGGGGCCGCCCGGCGAGTCGTCGCGGCTGAAGGCGGACTGGTAGTAATGGCCCCATTCGTGGGCGATGACCGAGGCGTCGTACTCGTCGGTGTCGACGTTCTCCCGGCCCACCACGTAGATGGTGGCGCCGACGCCGCCCGATGCGCTGCCGACGAAGGCGGTGCTGCTGATGTCGCCCACGGCGACATCGCCGGCGGCGGCGCGGTTGCTGACGCTCCAGAACACCCGCAGCGGCGGGAACACCGTCGGGCCCGCCACCGCCTGGACCTTCGCCTGCGTGGTGTAGATGGTGTCCAGGATCGCGAACGGCGCGGCGGCGCGCGGCGCGCCGTACGCGGTGCCGGTCCAGCCCGAAGGCGCCGTGACGTTGCGCACCGCCGTGCCCGCGTCGACCTCGAAGGCCGGCGTCTCGATGGCGTAGAGGGCGCCGCCCTGGGTGTTGTCGCGCACCGACACGTTGAAGGTGGTGCCACCCGTCGGCTGGCTCAGCTCCGCCTTGACGCGCACCCGCACCGACGTGCCACGCGGGACGACCACGCCGTACGCGCCGTTCGCGTCGGTGCGGGTGGTGGCCAGCACGGCGTCGTTGGCGCCGACGATGTCCACGGTCGCGCCACGGATCGGCCGTGGCGTCACGGCGGCGTAGTCGAGCGCGCCGCCCTGGTTGGTGGGCACGTGGTCGTAGGTGGCGACACCGCCGAGCGACTGGGTCGCTGAGGGGGCGGTCGTGGCCGCCGGAGCGACCGCCGCCCCGGTGGGCGCGGCATCGCCGCCGCCGCCGCCGCCGCCGCAGGCGCCCAGCACCAGCGAGGCCAGGGCACCCGCCCAGACCCGGCCGGGCGGGAGGCCGAAGGAGCGCCCGGTGCGCCGGCGTCCGCGGGTCCGGCCCGCGTCGGAAAGGTCGAGGTCGTTGCTGAATGCGTTCATGTGTCGCCGATTGTCTTCGCAATACGCTGAAATATGGGTCACATCGCCATCGACCCACCCCGCGCGCGTGGCGGCGCTGCCACGCGCGGCGCCGCCGCCGTCAGTGTTCCAGGCGCTCGGCCCAGGCCAGGGCCTGGCCGTGCGTGCGCACGGCGTGGGCCACCGGGATGCCGAAACGCTCGGCCAGGATCGACAGCGTGGCCATGTCGTTCTTCTCGCAGGCCCGGGCGATCTGCAGGTAGCGCCCGAGCGGGCCGCGATCGTGCAGCACGGTGTCGGTCACCACGGTCGGCAGGCACAGCAGCCCGAGCGCCTGCTCGAGCGGCACCTGCAGCAGGACGTCGAGCATCGAGAACATGCCGGCGATGAAGGCGAGGTCGGCTTCGCCCGAGGCCGGGCCGTCGCGCACCAGCAGCTCCATCATCCGGCCCCGCACCACGGCCAGGGTGCTGGCCGCCGGGGCCACCGCGCCGGCGCGGGTGCGCGCCAGCAGCAGGGCGGTCCAGCGCAGCAGCCCGGCCATGCCGATGGTCATGACGGCCTGCCGGAACGACGTCACCTCGCTGCGGCGGCCGAAGCCGGCCGCGTTGAGGTGGCGCAGGAGTTCGAAGCTCGTGGTGGGCTGGCGCTGGAGCAGGGCCTCGATCCGCGCGACGTCGGCGTCCTGCGCGACCATGTTCATCAGTTCGAGCAGGCCGGCATGGCCGAGCGGGGCCGTGGCGGTGCGACGGGCCGGCTCGGCGAACCACAGGCCCTCGTAGAGGGTGACGCCGGCATCGGCCAGGGCGTCGAAGACCGCGGGCGTGCGGACCTGGACGGCGACCGTCTCGGCCTGCTGGCGGCGCTGCAGCGCCCGGGCGACCGTGGCGGCCCGACCGACCTCCAGCGCCGCCATGTCCAGGATCACGAACGAGGTGAGCGGCATGAACGCGGCGTGGGTGGTCTGCAGCAGCTTGGCGTCGAACGCCAGCCGGAAGCCCCGCCCGTGCGCCGACTCCAGCACCGCGCGTTCCTGCAGCAGGCTCGCGGATGCCATGCCCGCGCTCTCGCGCACGTCGAAGACCGTGGTCGCCGCATCGAGCCCCGCGAGGTCGCAGGCCGCCAGCTCGGCGCACGTGCAGCGCAGGAACGTGGGCCGCGTGAGGTTCGGCACGCCGTCGCCGGCCTCGTCCTGCTGCGTGAACGCCGCGATCGATGTCGCGCTGCCGCGCGGGCCGGCGGTCGAGACCCGGTACGCCGCCACCCGGCCCTGCGCATCGACCATGACGCGGCGCAGGGCGGTGCCGGCGGGGATGGAAGGCGGAGCGGAAGTTGTTTGCGGCGTGTGCGCCATGGCGATGCGGACCCGGAAGGAGAGGGGCGCCAGGGTGGCGCGGGCGACGGGCCGGATCCCGGCGCCGCTCGGAAGGCGCGCCGGGGCGCTTCCGGCCCTGCCTGTAGCTTCGGCCGTTCCGGGTAGAACTTTAGGCCAAGCCGTGGAGGTGCTCGTAGAGGATGGCGCTTCCGATGCCGATCAGCAGCACGCCGCCGATCCCCTCGGCCCAGCGCCCGGCGATGTTGCCCAGCACGCGCCCGACCATCACGCCGATGGTGACCATCACGAAGGTCGTGAAGCCGATCGCCAGCGCGACCGGGACGATGTTCACATCGAGGAAGGCCAGCCCGACCCCGACGGCCATCGCGTCGATGCTGGTGGCGAAGCCGGTGATGGCCAGCAGCCAGAAGCCGTGGCGCGCCGGTTTCTCGTCGACCTCCTCAGGATCGGCGTTGAGGGCGGCGAGCACCATGCGCAGCCCCAGCAGGGTCAGGAGCCCGAACGCGATCCAGTGGTCCCAGGACTTGACATAGCCGGCCGCCGCGTAGCCCAGTCCCCAGCCGATGAGGGGCGTGATGCCTTCGATGACGCCGAAGATGCCGCCGGTTCGCAGGGCTTCGGACCAGCGGGGTTTCCGCAGGGCCGTGCCCTTGATGACGGCGGCGGCGAAAGCGTCGGTGGACATCGCCAGGGCGAGCACGACGGTGGAGGCGAGATTCATGAAGCGGGAACGTCTGCGGCCGGGCGAGCGCAAGGGCACGCCCCGCTGCCCGACCTGCGTCGCGGTGGCATGCCGATGGTCTCGCCGACCGTTCAACGGCTGCCCGCGCCACGGCATGTGAAATGCCGAGCATGTTGACACGGGCGCCTTCATGTCGATGAAGGCTGGCTACTCCCCAAGGGAGCCGGGAGTCTAGCCGCTCCCGGTCGTCGTCGGCCGTCCGCCAGCAGCCTTTCGCTGTACTGGACGCCGCAATGTCACGCGGCCGACGGCAGCGACGCCCGGCGATTGCCGTCCAGGGAGTAAAGCGGGACCTGCTTTTCGGCCGCGACGGCGGGCTCGGCGACCTTGTCCTCGCCTTCCATGCGCTGCGGCCGGTACACCTCCGCTTCCAGGCGCTGCACCCGCTCCGCGTACATGCGCGCCAGCGCACCGTGGTGCTCCGCCGCCGCCTCGTGCTCGAGCCTCGCCATCTGGGCTTCATTGAGCATCAGGACGGCACGCTTGAGATGGGCGCTCGGGTGAGCGCCGAACAGATTGAAGAACATCGGAAACCTCTTGACCAAGCATCGATGGATGGATCATCCACAACTTTCGTACCCAAGGCATGTGGGATGAATCCTATGCACCCCACAAAGTACTAATAAACGACACCATCGCGCGCGCCGGCGCCGCCGCCCACGCGACCGAGGTGGCGGTACACGGTGCTGCGATGGACGCCCAGGCGCGCGGCGGCCCGGGCGACGTTGCCCGCCGTCGCCTGGAGCGCCTGGTCGATCTGGCGCCGCGCCGCGTCGGCCAGCGGCAGCGGGGCGGGCGGGACGCGGTCCGGGGGCGCCGTGCCGTCGGGCGGATGGCCGGACGGCACGCGGATGGGCTCGATCGTGGACGCGGCCACGGGCGCTGACGGGCTCCCGGCCTGGAACCGAGGAGGCAGCGCGTCCCGGCCCAGCGTGCGGTCCGGGTCGGCCAGCGCCGCCAGGACCCGCACCACGCTCGCGAGTTCGCGCAGGTTGCCGGGCCACGGATGCGCCTCGAGCGCCTCGAGGGCGTCCGCGCCGAGCGCGAGGCGCCGGTCGCGCCCGCCGGCCTCGGCGAACAGCCGCCGCACCAGCGCGCCCCGGTCGCTGCGCTCGCGCAGGCTGGGCAGGCGCACCTCGTGACCGTCGACCCGGTAGCGCAGGTCGGCGCGGAACCGTCCGGCCTCCACGAGCGCGGCCAGGTCGCGGTGCGTGGCGCAGACGAGCTGGAAGTCGACCCGCACCGCGCGGCCGCCGCCCAGGGGCTGGACCGTCCGGTCCTCCAGCACCCGCAGCAACCGGGTCTGCAGGACCGGCGGCATGTCGCCGATCTCGTCGAGCATCAGGGTGCCGCCGCTCGCCTCACGGATGCGGCCGACGGACCCCTGCCGGCGGGCGCCGGTGAACGCGCCCTCGTCGTAGCCGAACAGCTCGGACTCGATCAGGCTCTCGGGCAGGGCCGCGCAGTTGACGATCACCAGCGGGCCGTCGCGGTGCCGGCTGGCCGCGTGCAGCCGGCGGGCGAAGACCTCCTTGCCCACGCCGGTCTCGCCGGTCACCAGCACGGCGACGCCGGCGTCGAGCACCTTGACGGCCTGCGCCAGCGCGCGCGCGACGCGCGGGTCCTCGGCCACGGGGTCGGCCACGGCGTCGGCGTCGAGGACGGTGCCCGGGTCGTCCCGGGCCGGCGGCCGGAGCGCCGCGCGTCGGTGTGACCCGGCGCTCGCCACCCGGCGCCCGTCGCCGCGCTGCCGGCGCGCGACCAGCGCGCGCCCGTCGGGCAGGGCGAGGCCGAAGTCGGCGCCATCGCCGCCTCCGGAGGCGTCGCCCCGGCGTGCGGCGTGGCCGAACCAGCGCGCCAGCGGCTGGTCCAGGAGGTCCTCGATCGGCCGTTCCAGCAGGGCCAGCGCGATGCGGTTCACCGCGACGATCCGGCCATCGACGACCTCGATCAGCCCCTCGCGCGGGCTGCCCAGGACGGCCGGCCTGGCGTGAAAACGCAGCAGCTCGCCATCGCCCGCGGCGGCGCGGGCCAGCATCATCCGATGCTCGATCTGCTGCGACGCCATGCGCACCAGGCCCAGCGTGTGGCCGTCGATGCGGATGGCGTCGCCGGAGATGTCCAGCACGCCGGCGAGGTCGCGGCGTCCGGCGAAGATCGGCGCCGCCGCGCAGCCCAGCGCGCCGTGGCTCGACAGGAAATGCTCCCCGCCCAGCACGGCCAGCGGCCGCCGCTCCACCAGCACCGTGCCGATGGCGTTGGTGCCGCAGCGGCGCTCCGACCATTCCACGCCCGGCAGCAGCGCGGCGCGCTCGGCCTTGGGCAGGAAGTCGGGGCTGCCGACCTCGTCGAGGATGACGCCGGTCGCGTCGGTGACGATCACCACGCAGCCCTGGCCGATGGCGTGTTCGGCCAGGGCGTCGAGCTCGGGCTGGGCGCTGTCGAGCAGCAGGCGGGCGGCTTCGCGGCGCACGCGCAGCTCGGCCGCGTCCAGGGGCATCGCCACCATGCTTCCGACCCCGGCGCCGCGCGAGCGCGCCCACGAACGCGCGATGTGGGAGGCGACGTCGTCCTTGGGGGTGCGGCCCTGGTTGAAGAAGAGTTCGCGGGCCCGATCGGTCCGCCGCCCCATGCCCGCCGCATCCGTCATCGCCTGTCTCCTGCGTGTCGCATGCCGTCGCGGTGTGCGACGGTCCGAGCGCACTGTGTCGCACTTCGCGACATCGGGCAAGGCGGGTTGCCGCCGGTGACACGCGGGTGTCGCGCCCCGTGGCCCGGCCGTCCCCGGACGGCCGAGGGCCCCCGCACGACGGACGAGCGAGTGCCTAGGGATAGTCCCTAGCGAAACCGGTACGCGGGTTGCGTGGCTTCCCGCGTCGCACCGAGCGACCACGTTCGGACCCCGACGCATCCACCCCCTCCCAGGAGACACGACCATGGACATGCTGGAACCCGGCAAATTCGGCACTGAGGTGCCCTTTCGCAAGCGCTACGACAACTTCATCGGCGGCCAGTGGGTGGCCCCGGCGGGTGGCCAGTACTTCGAGAACGTCACGCCGGTGACCGGGAAGGTGTTCTGCGAGATCGCCCGCTCCGGCGCGGCCGACGTCGAGCGCGCGCTCGACGCCGCGCACGCGGCGAAGGCCGCCTGGGGCCGGACCTCTCCGACCGAGCGCGCCAACGCGTTGCTGAAGATCGCCGACCGCATGGAGCAGAACCTGGCGATGCTGGCCATGGCCGAGACCTGGGACAACGGCAAGCCGATCCGGGAGACGACGCTGGCCGACCTGCCGCTCGCGGTCGACCACTTCCGCTACTTCGCCTCGTGCATCCGTTCCCAGGAGGGCGGCATCAGCGAGATCGACGCCAAGACCTATGCCTATCACTTCCACGAGCCGCTGGGCGTCGTCGGCCAGATCATCCCGTGGAACTTTCCGATCCTGATGGCGGTGTGGAAGCTGGCGCCGGCCCTGGCCGCCGGCAACTGCGTGGTGCTCAAGCCCGCCGAGCAGACGCCGGCGTCGATCCTGGTGCTGATGGAACTCATCGGCGACCTGCTGCCGCCGGGCGTGATCAACGTGGTGAACGGCTTCGGACTGGAGTGCGGCAAGCCGCTGGCGTCGAGCAACCGCATCGCCAAGATCGCCTTCACGGGCGAGACGACGACGGGGCGGCTGATCATGCAGTACGCCAGCCAGAACATCATCCCGGTGACGCTGGAGCTCGGCGGCAAGTCGCCCAACGTCTTCTTCGAGGACGTGATGGCGCGCGACGACAGCTTCCTGGACAAGGCGCTGGAGGGCTTCGCGATGTTCGCGCTCAACCAGGGCGAGGTCTGCACCTGCCCCAGCCGGGCGCTCGTGCAGGAGTCGATCTACGAGCGCTTCATGGAGAAGGCGGTCAAGCGCGTCGAGGCGATCAAGCAGGGCAGCCCGCTCGACATGGGCACCATGATCGGCGCGCAGGCCTCCAGCGAGCAGCTGGAGAAGATCCTGTCGTACCTCGACATCGGCCGGCAGGAGGGCGCCGAGGTGCTGACCGGTGGCGCGCGCAACCTGCTGGAGGGCGAACTCAAGGACGGCTACTACGTCAAGCCGACCATCTTCGCCGGCCACAACAAGATGCGCATCTTCCAGGAGGAGATCTTCGGCCCGGTCGTGTCGGTCACGACCTTCAAGACGGAGGAGGAGGCCCTGGAGATCGCCAACGACACGCTCTACGGCCTGGGCGCGGGCGTCTGGAGCCGCGACGCCAACCGCGCCTTCCGCATGGGGCGCGGCATCCAGGCCGGGCGCGTGTGGACCAACTGCTACCACCACTACCCGGCGCACGCGGCCTTCGGCGGCTACAAGTCCTCCGGCATCGGACGCGAGAACCACAAGATGATGCTCGACCACTACCAGCAGACCAAGAACCTGCTGGTGAGCTACGACGAATCGCCCATGGGGTTCTTTTGACCGACGGCGGCGCGGTCGACCTGCGCCGGGTGATCTGCACGCCGGCGGCGGTGGACCTCATCCGCACCGTGCGCGCCAAGCACGGGCCGGTGATGTTCCACCAGTCCGGCGGCTGCTGCGACGGCAGCGCGCCGATGTGCTTTCCGCAGGGCGAGTTCTTGCTCGGCGATCACGACCGGCTGCTCGGGGAGATCGACGGCGCGCCGTTCTACATCAGCGGGCCGCAGTTCGCGTACTGGCGGCATACGCAGCTCATCATCGACGTGGTGCCCGGGCGCGGCGGGATGTTCTCGCTCGAGGGGCCGGAGGGCCTGCGTTTCCTCACGCGCTCCCGGCTGTTCACGGACGAGGAGTCGGTGCGCCTGCAGGCGCTGGAGGACGCCCCGCACGACGCGGAGGCTGGCTGACGGCTCGGCTCAGTCCAGGAAGCGCAGCAGGCGATCGTTCACCGCCGCCGCGCGTTCGAACTGCGCCCAGTGCCCGGCGCCGTCGATCACCGCGCCTTCGCGCCGGGGGTGGCCCGCGACGAGGCTCGCCACCAGTGGCCGGGGGTCCGCCGTGACGTCGAACTCGCCCCACAGCAGGAGTTGCGGCACGTCCAGCGCAGCCAGCGCGGCCTGGAGCCCGCCGGCGAGCGAGACCTCCTTGCTGCGAAAGCGCGTGGCATGGCAGGAGAGGTCGTGGATGGCGAAGGCGAGCGGATCGATCGCCGCGCGCTCGTGCAGCATCAGCGCGGCGAGGTTGTGCAGCAGCGCGGCGCGTTCGGCGTCGCGGTCGTCGGCGCCGCGCCAGTTCACCATCTCCACGGCCAGACGCCTCAGGGTGCCGTGGCCGCCGCTGCCGATCAGCGCCAGCCGCCGGATCGCCCCACGGCGCAGGGCGAACTGCGAGGCGACGAAGCCGCCGAAGGAGAAGCCGCCCAGGTCGATCGGCACCGTCGGTTCGACCAGCGCGGCGAAGCTGCCGGCGAGCGCCTCCAGCAGGGGTTCGAGCGGCGGTTGCCCGGGGGCCGGCGCGTCGGGTGCGGCCGAATCGCTGTAGCCCGGCAGGTCGGGAAGCCACAGGACGCGCCCGGCCGAGAGCGCCTCGATGTTCCGCGCCCAGTGCATCCAGCTGCCGTGACCACCGTGCAGCAGCACGAGCGGCGGCCGTGGCGTGGCCGCCGGTGTGATCGGGTCGAAGCGTCGCCAGCGCACGTGGACGTCGCGCCACGCGACGTCGTGGTGGGTCGAGAGGGTGTCGAGGCGACGAAGTTCGGCGTGCGCGCGCGCTTCGTCCTGGGGGTCGTAGGTCTGGAAGTAGGGCACGTCGGGATTGTGCCAACGTCGCCGCGCCGCGTCGCCGGACCCGCGTGTCGGGGTGATCGCGCATCGCGACGGGGGCCGTCGCGGCCGGCGCGCACCCATGTGTTGCGGCGATGCAACGTCGGACGGACACGCGTCCGCACGGGCGCTGAATGCGATTGATTGTCATCAACATTGACTTACACTGGCCGCTTCTCTCCGGCAAGCCAGGGCGCGTCCAGCAGCATCAGCCAGCCGATTCTGCTTTCCGACCCGCAATCTGGAGTTAGACCTTGGCCCAAAGAATCGTTCGCCGCCGTGCCGCGGCGCGCCGTCCCGCATCCTCCCCGACCTCGGGCGCCATCGCGGCGTCCGCCCCCCGGGCCACGCCCGGCGGCGGCCTGCGCGAGGGCGCGGCGCTGCCGTTCGGGGCGCTGATGCTGGCGGCCTCGGTCGGCAGCTGGGCGCAGTCGGCACCGGCCGACGCGGGGGCGAACCGCACGCTCGACACCGTCACGGTCACCGACCAGGCGGAGGTGCAGGGCAAGGACCAGGTCCAGACCACACGCACCAGCATCGGCAAGGGCACGCAGGACATCCGCGACATCCCGCAGTCCATCAACGTCATCACCGAGAAGCTGATCGACGACGTCAAGCTCGACACGCTCAAGGACGCGCTGCACTACTCGGCCGGCATCACCTTCGCGGCGACCGAGAACGGCACCGACCAGGACATCCGCCTGCGCGGCTTCCCGGTCGCGAGCACCGGCGACCTGCTGATCGACGGCATGCGCGACCCCTCGCAGTACGAGCGCGACACCTTCAACCTCGACCGCATCGAGGTGCTGCGGGGTTCCGCGTCGATGATCTTCGGCCGGGGCTCCACCGGCGGCGTGATCAACCAGGTCACCAAGAAGCCGGTGCTGGCCGACCAGACCGACCTGGTCGGCACGGTGGGCTCGCGCGGCTATTACCGCGGCACGGCCGATTTCAACAAGCGTCTGGGCGAAGACGCCGCGTTCCGCCTGAACGCCATGTGGAACAAGGCCGACAACGGCGGCGCCAAGGTCGACAAGTACGGCATCGCGCCCTCGTACAGCTGGGGCATCGGCTCGCGCGACGAGTTCAACGTCGGTCTCTACCACCTGAACGTCGACAACGTGCCGCAGTCGGCGGTGCGCTGGGTGGCCTCGGGCGCGCGGGGCGTGACCGGCTACACGGCCGCCGGTGCGCCGATCCAGGGCGGCCTGGGCACGCTGGCGCCGATCCGGCCCGGTGACTTCTACGGCACCACGGCGGACCGTCTGACGGGCCGGGCGAGCTACGTCAACGGCTCGTGGAACCACATCTTCAACGACGGCAGCGAGCTGCGCACCCAGATCCGCAGCGGCACCTTCGACCGCAACCAGTGGTCGACCGCCGTCGGCGCCGGCACCACGCTGGGCCAGCCCACGACGACCGCCAACTTCGGCGACGCCACGGTCCTCACGCGCGCCGGCCTGACGCCGCGCAAGGACCGCTACCAGGGCACCTACCTGCAGAGCGACTACAGCAAGCAGCTCGACTGGGGCAGCACCAAGCACCAGCTGCTCGCGGGCATCGACGCCTCCAGGGAATCGGCCGACCGCTACCAGAACGACGCCTTCACCAACAACGCCATCCTCGGGCGCGGCCTGGGCACGCGGCCCAACACCCTCGTGGGCAACCCCAACGACGGCGCCGGTCTCGTGGGCACCGGCATCGAGCCGCTCTACCGGCAGTCCAGCGGCTACTCGGCCAAGTCCTTCGGCGCCTATTTCCAGGACCTGGTGCAGGTGGCGCCGTACTGGAAGGTGCTCGGCGGCGTGCGCTACGACCGGCTCAACGGCGACTTCGACCAGTACGGCTATGTCAATCCGTCGTGCGTGACCCGCGTGGCCGCCGGCAATGTCGCCGCCGGCACCAACATCGGCACGCCGGTGAACGGCTGCGTCGGCGGCAACCAGCTCTACCGCCCCGGCACCCCGGTGCCCAACATCGCCAGCACCAACCTGTCGCAGGGCGCCTGGAGCTACCGCACCGGCGTGCTGTTCCAGCCGTCGGCGACGCAGTCCTACCACGTCTCCTACAGCACCTCGTTCAACGCCTCGGCCGACACCTACCAGTACGTGTCGCCGCAGACCGCCAACACGCCGCCGGAGAAGAGCCGCAACGTCGAGATCGGCGCCAAGCTCGACTGGCTCGACGGCAAGCTGTCCACGCGCGCCGCGATCTTCCGCACCGAGAAGACCAACGAGCGCACCAGCGACGCCGACTTCGCCAACAACTCTTTCCTGCTGTCGGGCAAGCGCCATTCGCAGGGCCTGGAGCTCGACGTGGTCGGCAGGCTCTCGCCACAGTGGGAGATCTACGCGTCCTACTCGTTCATCCCCAAGGCCACCATCGACGCGGCCGGCAGCACGCCCACGCCCGGCACGGTCGGCTCGCGCGTGGGCCTCACGCCGCGCCAGACCGGCGCGATGTGGCTGAGCTACCAGGCCACGCCCAAGCTGCGCCTGGCCGGTGGCCTGCGCGGCGCTTCGGAAAACCGGCCGCTGCAGGGCACGAGCGGCGCCGCCAGCCTGGCCAACAGCACGCCGGGCTACGTGGTCAGCGACCTGATGGCCGAGTACAAGTTCACGCGCGACCTGTATGCGCAGGTCAACGTGACGAACGTGACCAACAAGCTCTACGGCGACCAGCTCTACCCGGGCTTCGCCATCACCGGCGTGCCGCGCACCTTCCTGTTCACGGTGGGCGCGCGGTTCTGACGCCCCGACGACACCAGGAGACGCGTTCCCCATGCTCGTGCACATCCAGGGCCTGCTGCAGGCCGACGAAGTCCGCCAGGCGCGGCAGATCCTGGACGACGCGCCGTGGGAGGACGGTCGCCTGACGGCGGGCGAGCAGTCGGCGCGCGCCAAGCGCAACGAGCAGCTGCGCGAGGACTGCGACGCGACGCGTGCCGCGCAGCGCCTGCTGCTCGCCGGGCTGGAGCGCCACGCGCTGTTCTTCTCGGCGGCGCTGCCCAAGCAGATCTCGCCGCCGCTGTTCAACCGCTATGGCGGCAGCGCCAACAGTTTCGGCAACCACGTCGACAGCGCCGTGCGCTTCCTGCGCGACGGCTCGGGCAGGGTGCGCACCGACATCTCGTGCACCGTGTTCCTGTCCGCGCCCGAGTCCTACGACGGCGGCGAACTGGTCATCGAGGACACCTTCGGCGAGAAGCGCGTCAAGCTGGCGGCCGGCGACATGGTGCTCTACCCGGGCACCAGCGTGCACCGGGTGCTGCCGGTCACGCGCGGCCAGCGCGTGGCGAGCTATTTCTGGATCCAGAGCATGGTGCGCAGCGACGAGCAGCGGCGCCTGCTGTTCGACATGGACCATCACCTGCGCGACCTGCGCACCCGCCTGGGCGAAACCGATCCGGCCTGCATCGGCCTGACGAGCACCTATCACAACCTGCTGCGCGCGTGGCTCGACGTCTGAGCGTCGGACCGACGGCGCGGCGCCGCCATCATCCCTCCTGCTGATCCCCAATCATGACCAAGACACCGATCTTCCTGGCCCTCGTGGCCTCCCTGGCCTGCTCTGTCGATGCCGCCGCGCAGGCCGCGCCGCCGCCGTGGGTCGAGCACGACAAGGTGCGCTGCGAGCCGGTCGCCAAGGACGAAATGCGACCGCAGATGGAACTCCAGCGCAAGCTGGTCGGTGAGGGATGGAAGGTGCGCCAGGTCAAGACCTTCAACGGCTGCTACGAGGTCTACGGGTTCGACGCCAGGGGCGAACGCACCGAGGCCTTCTTCCATCCCAGGAGCTTCGAGCCCGTCGGCCGGGTCAGGCAGGGTGACTGAAATGCCTTCCCGGCCGCCACGCGCGACCGTGCGCGTCTGGGACCGGGCGGTGCGGTGGATGCACTGGAGCCTCGCGACGGCGATCGCCGTCGCCTGGTTCAGCGGCGAGGAGGAACTCAGGCGCCATGAATGGGCCGGCCACGCGGCGCTGCTCGTCGCGATGCTGCGCACCGCCTGGGGCTTCACCGGCACCCCGCACGCGCGCTTCGCGTCCTTCGTCGGCGCGCCGCGCGCGGTGTGGGCGTACACGGTGACGGTGGTGCGCGGCACGGAGGCCCGCCACCTGGGTCACAACCCCCTGGGCGGCTGGATGATCGTCGCGCTGCTCGCGACCGTGGCCGGTGCGAGCGTCACGGGATGGCTCTACACGCTGGACGCCTTCTGGGGCATGGCCTGGCTGGAATGGACCCACCGTGCGCTCGCCTGGAGCCTGGTCGGCCTGATCGTCCTGCACGTGGGCGGCGTGATCTTCTCCAGCCTGCGTCATCGGGAAAACCTGGTCGCCGCGATGTTCACCGGACGCAAGCGCGACGAATGAGCAGGCGGCGTGCGCCCATGCGCCGCCCGCTCACGTGCCGCAGTAGGTCCGGTAGCAGGCGGTGACTTCCTTGGCCGCCGGTTGGGCGTAGTCCACGTTCTGCGGCGTGGCGTCCCAGGGGTGGCGCACGGCGTCGAGCATCCGTTCGAACGGTCCGAAATCGTCCTGCGCGGAAGCCGCCGAGAGCGCCTCCTCCACGCGGTGGTTGCGGGCGATGATCCACGGGTTGACCCGTCCCATGCGCACGCTCCGCTCGTCGGGCGTCGAGGCGCCCCCGGCCCGGTCCGCTTCGGTGCAGCGCTCGCGCCAGCGCGTCAGCCAGGCCTTCAGCGCGGGACCATCGGCGAACAGGCGCTCCAGCGGCCCGTCGTCGCCCGTCGCGGCATCGCCGAGGTGACGCCAGCCGAGCGTGAAATCGACACCGTCGGCATGCATCAGCGCCAGCCAATCCTCGGCCAGGGCCGCGTCGGCCGGGTCGGTGCTGGCTTCGAGGCCCAGCTTGGCGCGCTGGCCTTCCAGGAAGTGGGTCGGGTAGTAATCGGCGAAGGACTCGATCACCGCCGTGGCGTCGGCCACCACCCGGTCGGCGTCCGCCGCATCGGTGCCCTCGAGCATCAGCGGCAGCAAGGCCTCGGCCAGTCGCGTCAGGTTCCATTGCGCGATGGCCGGCTGGTTGCCGTAGGCGTAACGGCCATTCCGGTCGATCGAACTGAATACCGCTTCCGGGTCGTAGGCCTCCATGAAAGCGCACGGCCCGTAGTCGATGGTCTCGCCGGACAGGGTCATGTTGTCGGTGTTCATGACGCCGTGGATGAAACCGACGTTCATCCAGCGCGCGACCAGCGCCGCCTGGCGCTGCGTGACGTGGCGCAGCAGTTCGAGGTAGCGCGCCGGCGCCGGCTGTTGCGCCAGTTCCGGGTCGTGACGGGCGATGGCGTGATCGGCGAGCCGGCGCAACCCTTCGAGTTCGCGGCGGACCTGGAATTCGAAGGTGCCCACGCGCAGGTGGCTCGACGCGACCCGCGTCAGCACCGCGCCGCGCAGCACGGTTTCCCGGTAGACCGGCTCGCCGGTCTCGACCACGGCCAGGGCGCGTGTGGTGGGAATGCCCAGGGCGTGCATGGCTTCGCCCACGAGCACTTCCCGCAGCATCGCCGCGAGCGAGGCCTTGCCGTCACCGCCCCGGGAGAACGGGGTGCGCCCGGAACCCTTCAGGGCGATGTCGTGCCGCCGACCCTCCGGGTCGAGCACCTCGCCCAACAGCAGGGCCCGCCCGTCCCCGAGCTGCGGCGAGAAGCCGCCGAACTGGTGGCCGGCGTACGCCTGGGCGATCGGCTCGGCGCCCTCGGGGACGGCATTGCCTCCGAAGATCGCGGCGCCGGCCTCGCCATCGAGCGCATCCGGGTCCAGGCCCAGCGCCTCGGCGAGCGCGCGATTGAAGAAGACCATCCGGGGTCGTGGCACCGGGGCGGGCTTCCACGGCCGGTAGAGGCCCGGCAGGTCGCGCGCGAAGGTGTTGTCGAATTGGAAGAGGGGTCGGTCTGCGTTTGACATGCGTTCAGGTTAGCCACGCCCCGGCTTCGTCCGTGTGAGCCGATGCCGACCGATCGGCGCGATTTTTTGTTCTGCGTCGTGTCCGTCGGACACGCTGGGCGAGCGGCACGGCGGCGTCCGATCGGACGCGGGACTGCCGCTGGCGGTCCGCCGACGCGGATCGGCCATGGTTGTCTCACGACGTGAACAATTGAACACGGCGCCCGCAGGATGCATCGTGCAGCCCATCCGGACGACGGGGTCTGAAAGGGTGCTTTGAACCGTCGCAGTGGGGAGTTCGGCAGCTGTCCGGATTGCGTGCGGGTGACATCGCAAGGCAGCCGCCATGAATGTTAACATAACTATTCTTGTATTAATCTTATCGGTTATGGGTTCGACTGGCGCGCATCAGCCAAGTCGCGTCGCGACGCCTGAGGCTTGACGGGACTTCCCGTCACCACAGCGGGTCACGACGGCCGCACATTGAGTTGCACTGGGCGACATCCGACCGTCTTCGGTTCTCGCGTGCGGAAAGCTTGCAGATGGCCGCCACGGTGTGGGCCTCGAAGATCGACCAAGGTTGGGCATCGTGCGCACTCGGCCCTGAGCGAACTGTAGAAACGTACGAACAACAGGCTGCGCAGTCGATCCACCACGCGATGCGTCGATGCGCACTCTCCGCCTCACTCGTTACGGCTGCAACCACCCTTTATAGGCTAACGGGTTAGCAGGTCGATGAGGCACTCAACCTAAATCCCGCGAAAAAACAAAGATCAAGTCCGTGGGTCCGTGGGTCCGTGGGTCCGTGGGTCCGTGGGTCCGTGGGTCCGTGGGTCCGTGGGTCCGTGGGTCCGTGGGTCCGTGGGTCCGTGGGTCCGTGGGTCCGTGGGTCCGTGGGTCCGTGGGTCCGTGGGTCCGTGGGTCCGTGGGTCCGAAGCTTAACCCGTTAGCCTATTTAGTTTTGCGGTGTTGCACGCCATCACAATGGCCCGATGCCCGACCTCCGCGAACTCACCCGCCAGTTTCCCCGGCCAGGACGCCTCGAACGCATCCTCCTGCGTCCGGCCCGGCGGGTGCCCATGGTGTCGGTCGACGAAGTGCTGGCGATCGCCGAGCACGGACTCCAGGGCGACCGAAGCGCCGTGGCGCGGATCGGCGGCGGCCGCCGGCAGGTCACGCTGCTGCAGGCCGAGCACCTGCCCGTCGTCGCTGCCCTGGTGGGTGTCTCCGCGGTCGCGGCGGAGTCGCTGCGCCGCAATCTGGTGATCTCGGGGCTCAACCTCGGCGCCACGCGCTCGCTGTTCGGCGATATGTCCCTGACGCTGTCGATCGGGCCCGAAGTGATCCTGGAGATCACCGGCCCGTGCGAACCCTGCTCGCGCATGGAGGACATCCTGGGCCCGGGTGGCTACAACGCGATGCGCGGACACGGCGGCCGCACGGCCCGCATCCTCCAGGGAGGCGCATTGCGCGTCGGCGACCGTGTCGAATGCCGCTCGGTCGCGAATTAGCCGATCGCGCATTGCCGGGACGCGTCTGCAATGGAATGGCACGTGATCCGATGACGCGATCCGTCGATTGCCAATGCATTGACGCCGCCCGGCATCTTGCTCGTGCGCATTCAACTCGGGAAGCAACGCCTTGGCGACATCACGCTCGCGCATAGACTCGGCACTCCCGATCCATGACACCAAGGCGACCATGACGAAGACCTATGCCCAAATCACGCGTGAAATCCAGGCCTTGCAGGCATCCGCCGACAAGCTTCGGGCGACGGAACTCAAGTCGACGATCGCCAAGCTGAACGAGATGATCGCCACGTATGGATTGACCGAGGAAGACCTGCACTTTCCCGCCTCGGCGTCCACGCCCGCGCGTCGACAGCGCCCTTCGTCGTCGGCATCCGCGCGCTCGAGAAGGTCAAACGACGCGAAATACGGCGACGGTAAGGGCAACACCTGGGGTGGGCGCGGCCCCCGTCCGGCCTGGCTCAAGCAGGGCCTGAAGAAGCGCGGCAGCTCCATCGACGATTTCCTGATCTCGGCGCGGACCGACGCGCCGGCCGAGGCCCCCAAGGCCACGCCCGCGAAGGCCCCCGTCGTCGCGCCAGCGTCGCCAGCGAGCAAGGGCGGCGGAAAGTCCAACGCTTCTTCGACGACCTCTCCCAAGGCCTCGGCCAAGCCCGCGAAGGCCCGCGCGGCCACCCGCACGATCCCGTCCGCTCCGACGGCACGGCCGCCCGCGAAGAAGGTCGTGCAGGCCAGCAAGGTGCCGGACTCGGCGAATCCGGTGCCGGCCAAGAAGGCGCCTGCCAAGGGCAATCTCATGGCCTCGGCGAAGAAGCCCAACCCGCCGAAGAAGGCCCGGTCCGGCGCCGTGGCGCCGGCGGCCGACGCCGCGCCCGCACCGTCGACGGTGCCTGTCGCGGCGCCCATGCCGGCGCCGCAATCGGGCTCGGTCGAAGGTCGCGGCGACATCGCCGGAACCTGAGCGACGCGGCCGCCGGGCCGATGTCCCGGCTCGATCGGAGCGACCCCGGACGCCGCCCGCGAAAGAAAGCCGGATCGTTAAATTGTTGCGCGATGCGGCACCGGTGTGCATGCATCTCGCCCGGATCGCGGCCCACCCGGGCAACGGGTGCCCGATCATCGGCGCGGGATGAAAATCGCGCTTTGCACCTTGTTCGAAAGTCACTACCACTACGGCGTCGCCGCATTGGTCAATTCACTCGCGGCCTCGGGTTACGAGGGGTCGATCTGGGTCGGCCATCGCGGCGACCTGCCCGCCTGGATCGTCGATCATCCCGGCTTCGACCCCCACGTCGGCCGGCTCCAGGTCACGCCGGCACTCGCGTTGAATGCCGTCAGACTGGACCCGACGTTCAGTCTCAATTACTACAAGCCGGTCTTCATGCAGGCGATCCTGTCGACGCATGAACCGGCCTGCGACGCCGTCGCCTACCTCGACCCGGACGTGATCGTGAAATGCGCCTGGCGCGAGATCCAGGCGTGGTTCGAGGAAGACGGCGTCGTGCTGGTCGAGGACATCAACGGGTCGCTCCCCTCCAACCACCGCAAGCGCCTCCTGTGGCGGCTGTATTTCGCGGGTCAGGGCGAGACCCAGCGCCGCAGCCTCGAGCGCTACTACAACTCCGGCTTCGTGGGCGTGCGACGCTCGCACCTGCAATGCCTGCGCGCCTGGCAGCGCATCTGCGAACGCATCGTCGCGGAAGTCGGCACCGCACGGCGCCAGCGCAAGGCGGGGGGACCGGACGACCTCTTCCATTCGACCGACGAGGACGCGCTCAACTTCGCACTGACGCTGAGCGACGTCCGGCTCAACGCCTGCGGTCCGGAAGCGATGGATTTCGCTCCGGGCGGCCGTCACCTGTCGCATGCCATCGGCGCCGACAAGCCCTGGCAGGGCCGGCACCTGCGCCGGGCCCTGCGGGGGCAGCCGCCGAGCATCGCCAGCCGCTGGTTCTACCGCTTCGCCGAAGGTCCCCTGGCGCCCTTCTCCGCCCTGCGGCTGGCCCGCCGACGTGGCTCGCTCGCGCTCGCCATCGCCCTCGGACGCCTCTACCAGCGCCTGCGCACGGCCTGACGTCGGCCCCCCACGCGGACCGCCTCCGGCCGCCCGCCGCGTCAGCCGATCAGCCGCAACCCCGGCGGCAGCGATTCCCCGAACACGCCGCGTTCGCCGGCCTCGTCGAGCACCACGACCTCGCGCACGCGTTCGCTCCAGGCCGGCGGCGCGCGATGGGCCTGGAGCCGGGCAACGACCCGTTCACGCACGTCGTGCGGCAGGTCGCGCACCCGGTCTCCGCTCAGACGCGCCAGGTGCGCGGCGGCGGCGGCGGCGCCCTCGACCTGCTTCCAGTCGAGCGTCAGCACCACGTCGAGCCACGCCGCCGCGGTGTCCGCGGGCACCACGCCGTGCGCACTGCCGTAGAGCGGCGACCGGGCGCCGATGCGCCCGAGCGCCCACAGCGTCCAGACCGCCCCGGCCTGCGACCCACGCCCGGCCGCCAGGCCCCGCACGCGCTCGAGCAGCCATTCGCCGATCTCCACCTTGTGCGCGACCGGCACGCGTTCGAGCGACGCGCCCAGACGCACCATCTCGTCCCACGCGCCCGCCACGAAACCGGCCGGGCGCTCGACGATGCCCGCCTCGTCGCCCTGCAGGTTGAGCGCGAAGTCCTGCAGCAGGCGCTCCTGCGCGGCGGCGTCCAGGCCGCCCGCGATGCGACGCCAGAAGGTCCACCATTCCGCGCGCACCTGGCGGTCGTTGCCGTGCCGCACGCCGCGCTCGAAGAGCGGCCACAGCCGGTCGATCCGCCAGCCGTCCAGCGCATCGCCGAAGCCCGGCCGCAGGCACCAGCCCGCCAGGCTGAACCACAGGCGCTCGTGATCGGCCGAACGATGGCGCCCGCCGGCACGCTGCCACAGCGCGTCGTGGAGCGGCCGCAGCCACGCGGTCGGCCAGCGTTCGCGGCCGCCGAGGAAACTTTCGAGCCGGCCGCGCAGCTGCTTGACGTCGCGCGGACCGACCGACCGGTCGCGTGCGCCGAAGACGCGCTCGATGGCCTCGACCGCCTCGGGAAAACGCGGCGGTAGGGCCGACGAAGTCGCCCCCGGTGCCGCATCGGCGCGCAGTTCGAAGGCCAGCTGCCAGCGCTGCGCCGGGTCGTCGAGCGCGATGCACTGGACGTCGAGCGTGCCGACCTCGCTCAGCGTGGCGACCAGCGCCACCGCGATGGGACGCCGCGCCGCGCCCTCCTGCGCACGCACGACCGTGGCCACCGGCGGCAGCGGCTGCACCTCGCGCGCACCGAGTTCGACCAAGTCACCGGCGCGCGGGCGCACGCCGCCGGCGGCCCCGTCGGTGGTCGACACCAGATCGAAGCGGACCGGCTCGCCCACGCGCAGTTCGAAGCTGCGGCCTTCCAGGCGGACCTCGCGGCCTTCCTCGCTGCCCTGGGGCAGCACGCACACCGCGCGCGACCGGGACGCGTCCAGCGGCAGGAAGTAGCTGCGCGGCGATCCCCCGCCGATCCGGGGCGCCCGACCCCGCCGCGCCAGGGCGTACGCGACCGCGCCGCGCGCGACGGCCACGTCCGGGTCGGCGTTGTGCAGCGAGCGGGGCGGCGCGCCACGCCAGTCGCCCAGCGTGGCCTGGAGCCGGGCGGCGATCGCCTCGGCGCGGAACACGCCGCCGTTGAGGAGCACGGCATCGGGCCAGCCGGCGTCCGCGTGTTCGCGCAGGAAACCGGCGACGTGGCGCGTGACGGCCGGGTCGCTGGCATAGGGCAGTCCGAAGGCGACCAGGCCGCCGGCGCGTCCGCGCCGCGGGCCGTCGTCGGCCTCGCCGCGCGGGAAGAAGCCGTCGACGACGATGCGCTCGACCTCCGCGCGCTCGAGCGTCGCCGAGCGGGCGGCGCCGATCAGGCGCGCGCCGGCGCCCAGCAGGGTGACCTGCATGCTGGCCGGCGCGTCGGCCGCCAGCAGCCGCTCCTTGGCATCGCGGCAACGCTCGACCAGTTGCGCCAGCTGGCCGGGCGACAGCCGGGCGCCGGTCGCGCCGGGCAGCCGGGATTCGGCCAGGTGCGCCAGCGCCAGGTCCATGTTGTCGCCGCCGAGCATCAGGTGGCGACCGACGGCGATGCGCGCCAGGCGGGGCGTGGCGCCGTCGTGCTCTACGCGCACCAGGCTCAGGTCGGTGGTGCCGCCGCCGACGTCGCACACCAGCACCAGCCGGGTGCCGGCCAGCGCGTCGGAGAGCGTGTCGCGGTGGCGGAACAGCCAGTCGTAGAGCGCGGCCTGCGGCTCCTCCAGCAGGCGCAGCCGGGGCAACCCGGCATCGCGCGCGGCCTCGACCGTCAACGAGCGCGCGGCATCGTCGAACGAGGCCGGGACGGTCAGCACGACCTCCTGATCCTCGAGCGGCGCCGCCGGATGGCGGTGATTCCACGCCGCGCGCAGGTGCGCGAGGTAGCTCGCGCTGGCCTGCACGGGTGACACCCGGGCCACGTCCTCGCTGGCGCCCCAGGGCAGGATGGGCGCCAGCCGGTCGACCGCGCCGTGCGACAGCCAGCTCTTCGCGCTGGCGACCAGCCGGCCGGGGACCTGCCCCCCCAGTTGCCGTGCGAGGCGCCCGATCACCGCCCCGGCGACCGGGTCGTCCGGCGTCCAGGGCAGCGCGAGGTCGCCCTCCGCCAGCTCGCCCGGCGCCGGGTGGTAGCGCACCGACGGCAGCAGCGGCAGCGCCGCGACCTCGCCGGGCGCGACCAACTGGTCGATGTCGAACAGCCGGATGGCCTCGGACCCGGCAGCATCCCCCAGCGGCGCGCAGGCGACCACGGTGTGCGTGGTGCCGAGGTCGATGCCGACCACCCAGGCGGCGCCACGGCCGCCGGCGGCGGCGCGCGGACCGGCCCGCTCAGGCGTGCGGCTGGCGCTCGCCGCGCACATCGAACTCGATCTTCCAGCGGTCGCCGCCCGTGCGCGGCACGGCGACGAGTTCGAGCGTGCCCGACTCGCTCACGCGGGCGGCCAGCCGCACCGGCACCACGTCGCCGGCCTGACGGCCCTCGGTGGGGAGCGTGGCGGAGATGGCCGGAAGTTCCTGCATTTCCTCCGGCGCCCAGAAACCCAGCATCGTCCCGACGGTGTCGTGGCGACGCACCGACGAGGCGAAGAAACGGAAGTCCACCGGCTCGCCGACCACCAGGCCGAGCTCGAGCCCGGGCACCTCGGCCTCCGTGCCCTCCTCCATGCCGAACGGCGCCAGGCACAGCGCCTCCACCGGCGGCGCCATGCCGGGCACGGCGGGCATCGACGATTCGACGCCGACGTAGTAGGCGAAGGCGGTGCCGCCACGGATGCGCACGCCGCGGCCCTGGCGCACGTAGCCGTAGTAGGCGGCGCCGCGCGCCACGGCGAGGTCGAGGTCGGCGCCGGCCAGCGTGCGCGCCGGGGCCGCGCCCTCGGCGGCGAGCCAGCCGTCGAGCGTGCGCGACAGGCGATCGGCCAGCAGCGTCGACTTGAAGACTCCGCCGTTGAACAGCACGGCGGTCGGATGCAGGAAAGTGGCGTCGGGCGCGCGGTCGGCGAAGTCCGCCAGCTCCGCCAGGGCGCCGCGCTGGCGGCCGAGGAAGGCCGCCAGGTGGCGCGTGACCGCCGCGTCCTGCGCATAGGGCAGGCCCAGCTGCGCGAGGCCGGCGCGCACCCGGGCGACCGGCCGGGCGGCCGCGTCGACCGCCGGGAAGAAGCCGTCGACGATGACCGCCGCGACCTCCTCGGCGGTGAGTTCGGTGCGGATCGAGCCGCCGATGAGCCGGCTGCCCCGGCTGGGCACGACGATGGGCTGCGCCTCGATCGGGCCGCCGTCCGCGCCCGCGTCGCCGGCCGCGCCGAGGAGCTTTTCCTTGGCCGTGCGGCAGGCGTAGGTCAGCGCGCGCAACTGCCAGGCGTCCAGCGTGGTGCCGGCAGCGGCGAGCTTGCGCGCCACGCCGTGCGCGAGGGCCAGGTCCATGTTGTCGCCGCCCAGCAGGATGTGCTCGCCCACCGCCACACGGTGCAGTTCGAGGTTCCCCTCGCGTTCGAGCACGGCGATGAGCGAGAAGTCGCTGGTGCCGCCGCCGACGTCGACCACCAGGATCACGTCGCCCGTGCGCACCTGCTGGCGCCAGCCGCCGCCGCTGGCCTCGATCCAGCTGTAGAGCGCCGACTGCGGCTCCTCCAGCAGCGTGAGGGCGCGGCAGCCGGCGTTGCGCGCGGCCTCGACCGTGAGTTCGCGCGCGGCGGGATCGAACGACGCGGGGATCGTCACCGTCACGTCCTGCTCGGCGAAGGGTGCGTCCGGATGGGCATGGTCCCAGGCGCTGCGCACGTGCTCGAGGTAGCGCGTGGAGGCGTCGAGCGGCGACACGCGCTCGACCTCGGGCGGCGCGTCGTGCGGCAGGATCGCCGCGCGGCGGTCCACGCCGGGATGGCACAGCCAGCTCTTGGCGCTGGCGACCAGGCGGATCGGCGTCGTCGCGCCGCGCGCCCGTGCCAGCTCGCCGACCACCGGCGCGCCCTCGGCCGCCCAGGGCAGCGCGCGGTCGCCGGGCGCCAGCTCGTCGGCGTGCGGCAGGTACAGGAACGACGGCAGCAGCGCCAGGGCCTCGACGGCACCGGGCGCGGTCAGCTGAGGGATCGCCAGGGTGCCGTGGACGGTGGCTTCGCCGTCGCTGCCGGCGATGTCGACCCAGGCCAGCGCGCTGTGCGTGGTGCCCAGGTCGATGCCGATCGCGTAGCGCGGCGCGCTCACAGCTCGACCTCGGCGGGGGCGACGATGCGCGCGTCGTGTCGCTCGGCCAGGCGCGGCAGGCGCACCTCGGTCGCGCGCCAGCCACGGTGCGCCAGGACACCCGTGAACGGCGGCTGGCCGACCACGTTGCCGGTCACGCGCACGGCGGCGGCGTCGAAGCCCGGCGCCAGCGTGACGCGGGCGCCCTCGGCCTCGTCGCGCACCGGCACCAGCGTGAAATGCTCGCGCAGCACGCGGGCGCAGCCTTCGTGCACGAGGCGGGCGGCGGCGCCGATCTGCGCGTCGGCATAGGCCCCGAGGTCCTCGCCGACGAAGTCGATCAGGCGCGCGTCGCGCTGCAGCAGTGCCAGCAGCTGCAGGGCGGCGTCGGGGCCGTTTTCCTTCAGCACCGGCGCCGGCGGCGGTGCCTTGGCCACCACCGGCGCGGGCGCCGGGGCGGCGGCCGGCGCGGGCGCGGGGGCCGTCGGCGCGACGGCGCCGTCGCGCAGCGCGGCATAGCGCGCGGCCAGGCCGCCGTTGGCCATCAGGGTGAAGAGCGCGCCGAAGGCGAGCGGGATGCGACGCAGCAGCGAGAGCTGGGCGCCGTCGGTGGAATTGGATTGCGGGCTGTTCATTCGTTGCTCCAGATCGGCCGCTCGGGCGACCGTCGTCGGGATGGCCGATGCGCGGTTCGAGGCGCGGGCGCGGAGGTGCGCGGCCGGCCCGGGACGCGGGATCGCCAGGGATGGGATGCGGCGCCGCAGTGTAAGTGAGGCCCGGAAGTCCTCCGCGGCCCATGGGCGTCCCTGCGCCGCCCTAGTCGATGCGGATCAGCCAGGTGAGCGAGCCGAACATCTGCCGGCCGCTGCTGGAGACCAGCGGGTCGGTCGTGCGGACCGCGAACGTCACCGACGAGCGCTCCCACCCGTAGGCCAGGCCCAGGGTGGCGGCCGTGCGTTCACGGCGCAGGCCCGCCTCGTCGCGCAGGCCGGCGTGGTACAGGACCCGGTCGGCCGACACGCCGGCGAAGACGAACCAGCCCGCGCCGACGACGAAGGGGTCGGTGCTGTAGCCGTTGACCACCGCCGCCGGGAAGCTGCGCGACAGGCCGGTGCCGTAGCGCAGCAGCAGGCTCGCGCCGAGCGAGCTTTCCAGGTTGCCCAGCGCACCGCCGGCCTGGAGGATCGCATCGGCACCGGCCGTCCCGGACGATCCCGGCGCGCGCGCGAAGCGCCAGGCGCGGGCACGCTCCAGGCCGACCAGCGGACGGCTGGAGACCTGCGTGTCCCAGCCCTGCGGCGCGGTCGAACCCGTCAGGCGGTGGATGGCGCGCTGCACCTGCTCGGCGCCGGAGGCCGGACCGATCAGGCCGAGGCTGAAGGCGGCGACATCGGCCGTGTCGCCCTGCCGCGCGACCTGCGCCGATCGCAGCACCAGGAAGCCGGCGTAGGGCGCGTCGGCGGGGTCGGGCACGCGGCGCGCGATGTCCTTCGGCGTCACGATGCCCTGGCCGAAGGAGGTCGCGGCCAGCGTCGCGTGCGAAAGCCCGAGCACCGAGGCGAGCGGACCGACGAGCAGGCCCGGTGCGATGCGTTCCTCGTCCGCCGACGCGACGCGGACGCTCGAGAGGTAGATGCCGTTGGTGTAGCCGCCGCCGTCGCGGCCCAGGAACAGATCATTCTGGAACAGCAGCGCGCCGTAACGCGCTTCAGCCAGGGCGGAGGGCGCCAGCGCCGTGGCCAGCAGACCGAGCGCGGCCAGCGCCCAGGGGCGCCGGCCGCCGGTGCAAAGGCGCCGGGCCGGGGCGCGCGCAGAGGCGGGTGGGAATTCGGTCGGTACTTCCATTCGTTCGCGCAAGAAAAAAGCGTGCCGGGACGCGGATCGACGAGCCTACCTCGACGCACGCGGCCAGGGCCGCGCGGGGATGTTCGCGGGCACGCGGCGCCTCATCGTGGTGCTCTGACGCGTCGCCGGCGCCCGGGACGCCCCATCGCGAGACGACGCACGCGGCCGCGGCGCGTCGGTGCAAGTCGCCGGCGGGCGGTGGACGTCGCCGGGCCGCACGCCCGTCCACCAAGCACATCCCGGCCTGGCACGCAATGTGCTAATACCCTTGTCGAATATTCCCGATATCTCATTAATATATTTGCAGACCGTGTCGGCGTGCCGGCCCGGCCGCTTCCACTCCCCGTTCCGTCCCAGGAGAAATCATGAATCCGACCCGCTGGCAAGGCATCTTCCCCGCCATCACCACCAAGTTCCACGCCGACGAGCGCATCGACGCGGAGGGCACCGCGCGCCACATCGACTTCCAGATCCGCAACGGCATCCACGGCCTGGTCACCTGCGGCTCCCTGGGCGAGGCGAGCACGCTGTCCCTCGAGGAGAAGCTCACCGTCGCCGAGATCGCCCTGGAGGCCGCCGACGGGCGCATCCCCGTGCTGGCCAACGTCTCGGAGACGCGCACCACCGAGGCCCTGCGCTACATCGAGCGCGCCAACGCCCTGGGCGTGGCCGGCTTCATGGTCATGCCCTCGGTGATCTACGTGGCCGACGCGCGCGAGGCCATGGCCAACGTGCGCGCCATGGCCCAGGCCGCCCAGCAGCCTCTGATGGTCTACAACAACCCCGTGGCCTACCGCGTGGACTTGAAGCCCGAGCACATGCTCGAGCTGGCCGACTGCGAGTGGATCGTGGCCATCAAGGAGAGCACCGACAACGTGCGCCGCATCACCGACCTCAGGAACCTCCTGGGCACGCGCTACCAGATCTTCTGCGGCGTGGACGACCTCGCCTACGAGGCCCTCGCCCTGGGCGCGGACGGCCTGCTCGCCGGGGTGGGCTGCGCCTTCCCGCGCGAGACCGTCGCGCTCTACGACCTCATGAAGGCGAACCGCTTCGCCGAGGCGCTCGCGCTCTACCAGTGGATGACCCCGATGCTGCACCTGGACGTCTCCACCAAGCTGGTGCAGAACCTCAAGCTCATCGACGTGCTCGCCGGCGTGGGCTCCGAGCACATGCGCAAACCCCGACTGCCCCTGGTGGGCGAGGAGCGCGCCTTCGTCGAGGCCGTCGTCAGGAAAGCGCTCGACGCCCGGCCGCAGCAGTTCCGCTCGGTCGACTGAGCGCCCCTTCCACCCGACGAAGTCCGCCGCCATGCCCGACACCCTGCCCGTCGCGGCGCGCCTCGCGCGCGCCCTGCTCGACGTCTCCGACGTCATCCTGCGTTGCGAGCGCCACCTGCTCACCGGCCTGATGGGCGGACTCGTCGCCCTCATCCTGCTGAACGTGGCGACGCGCTACGGCGGCGTGCCGCTCTACTGGGTGGACGAGGCCTCGGTGTACGTGGTCGTCTGGCTGACCTTCATCGGCGCCTCGGCCATGACGCGCCTGCGCATGGACTTCGCGGTGACGCTGCTGACCGACCACGTCGGCGAGCGGGCCGCGCGCGCGGCCAAGGCCTGCGCCTCGCTCGGCGTGGTGGTGCTGGGCCTCGCGCTGCTGGCGATGTGCTGGGTCTGGATGGACCCGGTGGGCATCGCGCGCCACGGCTTCGACGCCAAGGACTTCGCCGCCGAGTCGTTCAACTTCCTCTACACGGAGCGCACCCAGACGCTCGAATGGCCGGTCTGGGCGATCCAGCTGATCCTGCCGCTGTTCGCGCTCACGCTGAGCCTGCACGCGCTGGCCAACCTCGCGGAGGACCTCGGCCTGCAGCCCCGGCGCGCGCATCCCGAGTTCGGTGTCGCCAACGCCGACGTGGTGAACTGACCATGCTGACCTCCGGCTTCTTCCTGCTGATCATGCTGGTGGGCGTGCCCATCGGCGCCTGCCTGTGCCTGGCGGGCATCGTCTACATCCTGGACACCGGCGCGCCGGTCCTGTTCCAGTCCTATCCGCTGCAGATGTTCGCGGGCGTCGACAGCTACGGCCTGATCGCCATTCCGCTGTTCATCCTGATCGGCGAGATCATGAACGGCGGGGGCATCACGCAGCGCCTGGTGGACATGACGCTGGCCTTCATCGGCTCGGTCAAGGGCGGCCTCGCCTACGTGAACATCCTGGCCAACATGCTGGTGTCCTCGATCATCGGCTCGGCCACCGCGCAGGTGGCCATCATGAGCCAGATCATGGTGCCGGAGATGGAGAAGAAGGGCTACGACAAGACCTTCGCCGCCGGCCTCACCGTCTATGGCGGCATGCTCGGACCGATCATCCCGCCCTCGGTCATGTTCGTGGTCTACAGCGTGCTGGCGCAGGTCGCGGTGGGCGACATGCTGATCGCGGGCATCCTGCCGGGCATCGTGCTCACGCTGCTGTTCTTCGTGGTGATCGCGCTGATGGGCTTCATCTACGACTACCCGCGCACCGAGCGCCGCACGCTGCGCCAGCGGGTACGCACGGTCGTCACCTCGTGCCCGACGCTGCTGATCCCGCTGGTGATCGTCGGCTCGATCCTCACGGGCTTCGCCAACCCGACCGAGGCGGCGGCCGTGGGCGCGCTCTCCGCCGTGCTGGTGGGCCGCTACGTGACCAAGGAATTCAGCCTGCGCACCATGCCGGCGATCCTGCTGAAGTCGGCGATCTACTCGGCCGTGGTGCTGTTCCTGGTGGCGGCGGCCGCCGTGTTCTCGTGGCTGCTGATCTACGGCAAGGTGCCGCAGGCCACCGCCGCCTGGATCCAGACCGTCGCCAAGGACCCCGTGAGCTTCCTGCTGCTGACCAACCTGATCCTGCTGGTCATCGGCACCGTGATCGACGGCATTCCCGGCCTGATCATGACGGTGCCCATCCTGCTGCCCATCGCCACCGAGATCTACGGCATCGACCCGCGCCACTTCGGCGTGGTGGTGGTCGTCAACCTGGTGCTGGGGCTGATGACGCCGCCGGTGGGACTGAGCTTCTTCGTGGCCGCCGCCGTCACCGGCGCCAAGCCCGGAAAGATGTTCATCGTCACGCTGCCGTTCTTCATCATCTGCTGCCTGGCGCTGGTGCTGCTGTCGATCTACCCGAGCCTGTCGCTGGCGCTGCTCTGAGCGCGCCCGCACGCCGCCTCGCGCGCTCTCCCGCCTCCTCCCGTCCTCCCCCAACGTCGTCCAACCCACCGGAGCCCCGCATGACCCTCTCCCGCCGCCATTTCGTCCAGGCCGCCACCGCCGGCCTCGCCGCCTCGTCCGCCGTCTTCGCGCCCCGCGTGCGCGCGGCCGCCGCCAAGGAGTTCCGCCTCGGGCTCATCACGCCGGCCGGGCATTCGTGGAACCGCGCCGCGCTGGCCTTCGGCGAGTCGCTGAAGAAGGCCAGCGACGGCCGCATGAGCGTGACGGTGTTCCATTCCGGCCAGCTGGGCAACGAGTCGGCCATGATGCAGCAGCTGCAGTCCGGCGCGCTCGACATGGGCTGGATCCAGGCCGCCGAGCTGGGCTCGCGGGTGTCGAGCGTGGCGGCCATCAACGCGCCCTACCTGGTGCGCTCCACCACCAACGTCGCCTCGCTGGTGCGCACGCCCGCGGCGCTGAAGCTGCTCGACGTGCTGCCGCGCGAGACCGGCACCATCGGCCTGGGCTGGGGCATCACCGGCATGCGCGTGGTCTTCGCCACCAAGCCGATCGCCTCGCCGACCGACTTGAAGGGCATGAAGCTGCGCATCAACCCGACGCCGGTCTACCGCGATTTCTACTCGATGCTGGGCGCCGCGCCGACGCCCATTCCCACGCCGGCGGTGTTCGACGCCATGTCCAACGGCCAGGTCGACGGCCTGGAGGCGGACATCGAGTTCTCCTGGAACGCGCGCTTCGACAAGGTCTCGAAGGTCATGCTGCCGATGAACGCGCTGTTCATGCCGTTCGCGCCGCTGGTCTCGGGCCGCATCTGGCAGACGCTCGACGCCAAGGACAAGGGACTGATCACCGACCTCGTCAAACAGTCGCTGGACGCACAGATCCGCGACATCGTGACGACCGAACTCGGCCTGATCGAGAAGTTCAAGGCCAGCGGCATCGCCATCCGCAGCGACGCCGGCTACGACCCGGCGCCGATCATCGGCCAGTTCGACAAGCTGTGGCTGCCCAAGGCCCCGGCCATCGCCGAGCTGCGCCGGATCGGCGCCACCCTGTAGACGCGGGGCGGGACGAAGCGGCCCGCGACCCACGTCGGCGCAGCGCCGTGGCGGCAGCCGATGGGACAATGCGTCCGCGCGCCATCACCCACGGCGCGTCCCCGTCCGATGTCCCGTTCCCCAGACCGCCTCTCCCCGATGCCCGCCGCCGTCAAGCCTCCTCCCGCCGCGCCCCGGCGCCGCGCCGCCGACGTCGCCTACGACGCCATCGAGGCGCTGATCGCGACCCTGCAGCTGCAGCCGGGCAGCCCGGTGGTGGAGGCCGACATCGCCGAGCGCACCGGCCTGGGCCGCACGCCCGTGCGCGAGGCGCTGCTGCGCATGAGTTCGGTCGGGCTGATCGACCAGCAGCCCCGGCGCGGCCTGCTGGTGTCGAACATCGACCTGGCCGACCACCTCGACGTGATCCAGACACGGCGGGTGCTCGAGGTCCTGATCGCCGCGTGCGCCGCCCGGCGCGCGACCGCCGCCCAGCGCAAGGAGATCGTGCGCTGCGCCGAGCGGATGGTGAAGGAGGCCGCGCGCGGCCACCTGGAGGCCTACATGCTGGCCGACCACGACCTCGACCGCGTCAACCATCAGGCCAGCCGCAACCCGTCGGCCGTGACCAGCGTGGCGCCATTGATCGTGCGCTGCCGCCGCTTCTGGTATGCCTACCAGCACGAGGGCGACATCGTCGAGGCCGCCGCCGCCCACCTGGAACTGGCCCGGGGCATCGCCACCGGCGACGAGCTTGCCGCGGTCGCGGGCGCCAACCGCCTGCTCGACCACCTCGAGCGCTTCGCCCGCCGCGTGATCGACCGCTGAGGCGTCGGCCGCGCCAGGGCGGCGGCGCTCGCCTCGGGCGTTAGGCGTCAGGCGTCCGGTGCCAGGGTGCAGCGATGCATCCGCCCCTGCTTCATCACCACCGGCATGCGCCCGGGCTGCTGCAGCAGCCGGACGTCGGCGAGCGGGTCGCCATCGATCACCAGCAGGTCGGCATGCGCGCCCGGCGCGACGCAGCCCAGGCGGCCGGTCTGGCCCAGCAGGTCGGCGTTCACGGCCGTGGCACTCCAGACGATCTCGTCGGCCGGCATGGCCGGCAGACGCAGCATGAACTCGTCGCTCTGGGAGGCGTGCATGTCGCCCAGCAGGTCGGTCCCCAGGGCGATCCTGACGCCCGCCGCGCGCGCGATCCGCAGGGCCTCGACGCCCTGGTGCTTCACGCGGTCGGTCTTCTCCCGCATCGCCTGCGACCAGCCGAGGCGGTCCGCGTTGGCGGCGATCGCGGCGTAGGTGGCCAGCGTCGGCACCAGGAACGTGCCGGCCTCGGCCATCAGGCGGGCGGACGCCTCGTCGAGCAGGTTGCCGTGCTCGATGGAACGCACGCCGCAGCGCACCGCCCGCACGATCGCCTCGGGCGAATAGGCGTGCGCCATGACGTAGGTGCGCGCGGCCGTCGCCTCCTGCACGATGGCCGTGAGTTCCTCGATGGAGTACTGCGTGCCTTCGAGCGGATCGTTGGGCGAGGAAATGCCGCCGCCGGCCATCACCTTGATCTGGTGCGCGCCGTTGCGCAGTTCCTCCCGCGCCGCGCGGCGCACGGCGCCCACGCCGTCGGCGATGTGGCCGAGGATGCCGACGGCGCCGCAGCAGGCGCAGCCGACGTTCTGGAAAAACGCCGGGCGGGTGTCGCCATGGCCGCCGGTCTGGGTCAGGGCACGCCCGGCGATGAACAGGCGCGGACCGGCGAAGAGGCCCTGCTCCACCGCCTGCACCAGCCCGGCGTCGGCGCCGCCGGCGTCGCGCACGGTGGTGAAGCCGCGGTCGAGCATGCCGGCGAGCACGTCCTTGGCCTGCGCCGTCACCAGCGACTGCGGCAGCATCGACAGCTTGAAGAAGTCAGGGATCGTGGCCGTGACGTGCACGTGCGCGTCGATCAGGCCCGGCATCAGCGTGCGGCCGGCGAGGTCGAACGACAGCGCGTCATCGACCGGCAGATCGCCGGGCGCGACGGCGGCGATCAGGCCGTCCTCCACCACGATGGTGGACGCCGGCTGCAGACCGCGTTGGAGACCGTCGAACAGACGGGCATTGCGAAAGACGATGCGATTCACGAGGACACTCCCGCCGGCTGCGTGGCCGGCCCGGTGAAACAAGGGGACGAAGACGAGGAAGGCGACGCCCCGGCCGCGGCGAAGGCCGCGCCCAGCAGCACCGCGAACGGCCGGCACAGGGCGGCATCGCCCGGGCGGAACCAGTGCGCCTCGTGCAGCAGGTTCATCGAGCCCAGGATGCGGCCCTGGAAGCAGATCGGCACGTTGAGCGCCGAGGCGCAACCGAGGCCGAAGATGGCTTGGGCATCGGGGAAGTTCCGGCGCACCGCGTCGGCGTCGGGCGACAGCGCCGGGTGGGGATCGGCCAGCAGGCGTTGCAGCCAGGCATCGCCGGCGACGGTTTTCACGCCCCGGGCCGGGTAGGCGTGCGGATCGCTCGAATGCAGGCGTTCGAGGCCGTCGCGCGCGGGTGTCGCGCGCAGCACAGTGAACAGCCGGAAGCCGACGAGTTCGCCCAGGGTGCGCTCCACGGTGGCGCAGAGCGCGGGCAGGTCGGCCGCCGCGCCGAGCTCGCACGCCGCGTCGCCCAGCCGTGCCAGCGCGCGCGCGGCGTCGGGATCGGGACGGCGGCTCACGCGCCGTGCCCCAGGTAGAGCGCGACGGCGCGCGGGTCGTCGAGCAGCGAGCGGGCCGGCCCTTCCAGCGCCACGCGGCCCTGGTCGAGGATGCAGCCCCGATGGCTGATGTCGAGCGCGTCGCGGGCGCGCTGCTCGACCATCAGCACCGCCACGCCCATCGACGGCAGCCGCGCGATGTGGCCGAAGATCGTCTTGGCCATGATCGGCGACAGCGCCGCGGTCGGCTCGTCCAGGCACATCAGGCTCGGCCTGGACATCAGCGCGCGGGCGAAGGCGAGCTGCTGGCGCTCGCCGCCCGACAGCGTGCCCGCCAGCCGCGCGGCGAAGGGCTGCAGCGCCGGGAACAGTTCCATCATCTCGTCGGCCCGGCGGCGCACGCCGCTTACGCCCTGCACCACCCACAGGTTCTCGCGCACGCTCAGGCGCGCGAAGACGTTGGCGATCTGCGGCACGTAGACGATGCCGTCGGCCAGGCGGGTCTCGGTCGGCCGGCCGCGCAGCTCGACGTCGTTCCACAGCACCTGGCCGCCCACGCGCGGCAGCAGCCCCATCAGCGCCTTGAGCATGGTCGACTTGCCCGCGCCGTTGGTGCCGGCCACGGTGACGATCTCGCCGGCGTCGACGTGCAGGTCGACGCCCTTGAGGATGTCGGTCTCGCCATAGCCCCCGGAGAGGGATTTCAGTTGCAGTCGGTTCATTCGTCAGGCTCCCATGTAGGCGGCCTGCACCCGGGGGTCGGCCAGGACGTCGTCGGGCGTGCCCTCGGCCAGCAGCCGGCCGCCGTCGAGCACCAGCATGCGGTCGACCAGCCGCGAGAGCGCATGCAGGTTGTGCTCGACGATCACGAAGCCGATGCCGCGCGCGTGCAGCTCGCGGATGCGTTCGGAGATCTGCTCGATGAGCACCGGGTTGACCCCCGCGTAGGGCTCGTCGAGCAGCACGCAGCGCGGCTTGAGCATCAGGATGCGGCCGAGTTCGAGCAGCTTCTTCTGGCCGCCCGAGAGCTGTCCGGCCGGCGTCGCGGCGACATGGTCGAGCCGCAGGAAGCGCAGCCACTCGGTGGCCTGGTCGGTGTGGTCCCGCTCGCTGCGACGCACGCTGGCGCGCCGGAACAGAAGCGATGCCAGCGACTCGCCGGGCTGGTCCCACGGCGCGGCCAGCATGTTCTCCAGCACCGTCAGGTGGCGGAACTCGCGCGGCACCTGGAAGGTGCGCATCAGGCCGAGGCGCGCGCGCTGTTCAGGCGGCATGCGTCCCAGGGTCCGGCCGTGGTAGACGACCTCGCCGGCCTGCGACTTCATGAAGCCGCTGAGCACCGAGAACAAGGTGCTCTTGCCGGCGCCGTTCGGCCCGATGAGGCCGGTCAGGCGCGTGGTGTCCAGGGTGAGCGACAGGGTGTCGAGCACGACGTTGTCGCCGTAGCTCAGCACGATGCCGCGCGCCTCCAGCTGGCGGTCGCTGGCGAGGGTCGACGGCTCAGTCACGAGGCGCTCCCCACAGGCCCTGAGGCCGGAAACGGATGAACAGGATGAGCGCGACGCCGATGACGGCCAGCCGCACGCTCGACATCGCCACCTCCGGGATGCCCGGGAACAGGTCGCGCACCGCGCGCGAGCCCTCCAGCACCACCAGCAGCAGGAAGGCGCCCGCCACCGCACCGCGCAACCGGCCGACCCCGCCCATGATCATCGCCATCCAGACCTGGAAGGTGATGATGGGGAGGAACTGGTCGGGCGTCACGTAGCCGACGTAATGGGCGTAGAACGACCCCGCCAGTCCGGCGATGCCGCCGCCGAGCATCAGCACCTGGGTCTTGAAGCGCGCCGGGTTCTTGCCCAGCGCCAGCAGCGCCGTCTCGTCGTCCCGGATGGCCTGGATCAGGCGCCCGTAGGGGCTCCTGACGATGCCCCGGATCACCCCGGCGACCAGCAGGCAGGCCCCGAGCAGCGCCGTGGCGAGCCACAGGTCGCCCGTCAGTCCGCCGCCATCGCCGCCGAAGAGCTTCGGCACGCCGGCGATGCCCTGGCCGCCGTTGGTCAGGGTCTTCTCGTTGATGATGACCAGGCGCACGATCTCGGAGAAGCCGAGCGTGACGATCGCCAGGTAGTCGTCGCGCAGCCGCAGGGCCACGCGCCCGAGCGGCCAGGCCAGCAGGAACGGCACCACCATGCCGAGCGCGAAGCCGCTCCACGCCGGCCAGCCCAGCCGCGCCGTGCAGATCGCACTGGCATAGGCGCCCAGCGCGAAGAAGCCGACGTAGCCGAAGTTGATGAGGCCGGTGAAGCCGTACTGGAAGTTCAGGCCCAGCGTCAGCAGCACGTAGACCAGCGCCGTGATGAGGATGGCGAGCAGGTAGGCTTCCATCAGCGGACTCCCTGCACGCGGCCGAACAGCCCCTGCGGACGCCACAGCAGCACCAGCAGCATCACGACATACGACAGCGCGATCTTGTAGGTGAAGCCGACGAAGGGCGTCGAGAGTTCCTGCAGGATGCCCAGGCCGATGGCGCCGAGCACCGCGCCGAGCGGATTGCCCAGCCCCCCGACGACGGCGGCGGCGAAGGCCGGCAGCAGCAGGTCGGCGCCCGACTCCGGGCTGACCTGCGTCTTCAGCCCGTAGGCCAGCCCGGCCACGCCGCACACGACGCCCGAGAGCAGCCACATGCGCGTCATCGCGGCGCGGCCGTCGATGCCCACCACCCGCGCCAGGTCCATGTCGTCGGCGATGGCGCGCATGGTGCGCCCGGCGCTCGTGAAGCGCAGCAGCGCGAACACCAGCAGCACGCAGGCGAGCGACATCGCGCCGACGGCGGCGTCCAGCGGATTGACGATCAGGCCGCCCCAGCGCCAGGCGCGCATGGGAGGCAGGTCGAACAGCTTGATCTCGTGGCCGAAGCCCAGCCCCATGGCCGCGCGCAGCACGAAGCCCACGCCGATGGAGGTCAGCAGCAGCGCCAGGCCCTTGCGCCGCAGCAGCGGCGCGAAGGCCAGCCGCCAGGCCAGCCACGTCCCCGCCATGCCCGCGGCCACGGCGCCCACGCCCGCGGCCAGCATCGAGCCGCCGGAGAGCCGGTGCGCCGTCAGCGCGCCGAAGCTGCCGAGCGAGACGAAGTCGCCGACCGCCGCGTTGGGAAATCGCGCGACGCCGAAGACGAGCGTCACGGCCAGCGCCGGGAGCGCGACCAGCAAGCCTTCGGCCAGGCCGTTGAGGGCCAGGTTCAGGAAATCCGAGAAGACCAGGTCCATGGGGCGTTCGGCTTCAGCCGTTGATGGCGTAGGCGCGCTGCCACTTGCCCGCGCGGATGACGAAGGCGGCGAAGGTCGGGTCGACGTCGTTCTCGTCGTCGAAATCGATCGAGGACGAGGCGCCCTCGTAGTTGATCGCCTTCTTCTGCGCCAGCAGCTTCCTGCCCTCCTCGAAGCCGCCCACGGGCTGGCCGCTGCCGGTCGTGACCTCGCGCACCTTGGCGGCCACCGCCACCGCGTCGGCGCCCGGACCGGCCGCTTCCATGGCCAGGGCCAGCACCTGGACCATGTCGTAGCACATGGCGGCGTAGACGTTGTTCTCGGGCGCCTGCTTCATCGCCAGCGCGTACTGTCGCGCGAAGCGGCCGTAGGCGCTGCTGCGCTCGTTGACGACGGACTCCACCACCACGATGCCCTCGGCGACCTCGGGCGTCACGCCCTTGATGAAGTCCACGTTGGCGCCGAAGCCGGGGATGATCCATTTCATCGGCGTGCCCAGCTGCGCCCAGTCGCGCACGATGGCCGTGGCGTCGGCCGCGTAGGCCGACAGGATGATGCCGTCGGGCCTGGAACGCAGCACCTGCTGCAGCTCGGAGCGGTAGCTCGGGCGGCCCGGCTCGTAGAGCACGAAGTCGGTCAGCTTGCCGCCGGCGGCCTCCCACACCTTGCGGAAGCCCTCGGCGTGCGGCGCCAGGGCCGGGTTGTTCTGCGCCATGACGGCCGGGCGCTGCAGGCCCTCCTTGCGCGCCGCGGTGACGAAGGCGCGGCTCAGGTGCTTGGAGCTGCCCTGGTAGCGGAACGCGAGCTTCTTGCCGTTGACCTTCGCATCGGCCAGAGCGACCGCGCCGGAGGTGTGCATGAGGATGGCGTTGGCCGCGTTGGTCATCGGCAGCACCGCCAGCGACACGCCCGAGGCCCAGGTGCCGAGGATGGCCTGCACGCGGTGGACCTCGAGCAGCTTCTTGGCGGCCAGCACGGCGGCATTGGGACTGGTCTGGTCGTCCTCCGAGAACACCTCCAGCTTGCGGCCGGCCGCGCCGCCGGCCGCGTTCACCTCCTCCGCCGCGAAGACGATGCTCTTCTGCATGCCCGAGCCGAAGTTCGCGCCGCTGCCGGTGATCGGATTGAGCGCCCCGATGCGGAAGGTGGCCGGGGACTGGGCCCAGGCGCCACGGCTGCCGAGCAGCGCGGCGGTGGCAGCAGAGATGAGGAGTTGACGGCGGTCCAGGCGATTCACGGCGGGCCTCTCGAAGTGGGTTGGCGAAAATGGAAATGGCAAGGGAGGAAGCGATTACAGATTCCTCCCCGGACGACGTCCAACGCATTGTGGAAATGAGGGATAACTGCCGCGTCAATATCCCGGCGCCCCGTCATTCATCCGGTGCTGGCACGCTCCCTGCTCAACGTCTTCCGCCATGCCACTCCTGACGACCGCACCCACCGCCTGCCCGCAGGGCCCGGATGACGCGACCCCGTGCGCGGGCCCGCCGCCACCGGGCGCGGCCCCCGGGGGGCGCACCGCCGCGTCCGGCATCCGCCGCAGCACCTTCGACGGCCTGGACCTGAACCTGCTGCGGGTGTTCGCCGCCCTCATGCGGGAGCGCAACGTGACCCGCGCGGGCGCCGCGCTGTGCCTGTCGCAGTCGGCGGTGAGCAACTCGCTGCAGCGCCTGCGCGCCGCGCTGGGCGACATGCTCTTCGAGCGCACGGCCTCGGGCATCCGCCCCACCAGCCACGGCCTGGAACTCTGGCAGCAGCTGCAGCCGCACTACCTGCAGATCGAGAAGGTGCTGACCCCGGAGGCCTTCGACCCCCTGACCTACGAGGGCGCGTTCACCATCGCCATGTCCGACTACACGGCCGAGCGGATCATGCCGAGGCTGGGGGCGCACCTGGAGACGCACGCGCCGCGCGTGCAGCTCAACCTGCTGCCCTACAGCGTGGCCAACATGTTCCCGATGTTCGAGCGCGAGGGCATCGACCTGGCGATCGGCGCCAACCGCGACGACGCCCAGCACGCGCGCGGGCTGCGCGCCAGCACGCTCTGGCCGATCCATTCGCGCTGCCTGATGCGCCGCGACCACCCGCTCGCGCAGGGCGAACTGACGATGGCGCGCTTCCTGTCGGCGCGCCACCTCGACGTCTGCCTGCCGGGCATGACGATGCCGCTCTACGACAACCTCCTGGCCGCCCACGGCATCCGCCGCAACCTCATCCTCACGCTCAACCACTACACCCAGACGCTGGCGGTGCTGGCCGCGACCGACTACATCGGTGTGCTGCCGGTGTCGCTGCTCGACCTGAGCGCCTACGCCGACCGGCTGTGCCAGCGCGACCCGCCGATTCCGATGCCCGAGCGGCCGCTGGGACTGATCTGGCACCAGCGCCACGACAGCAGTTCGCCGCAGGTGTGGCTGCGCCAGGTCCTGATCGACCTGTTCGCGCAACCGGAGGGCGGCGCGGCGTCGTCCCCGCCGTTGCCCCCGCGCTAGGCCAGCGGCAGCCCCACGTAGTTCTCCGCCAGCGCCGTCGCCGCCGCGCGCGAACCCACGAGGTAGCCGAGTTCGGCCTCCTGCATGCGCTGGCCGAACTCGCCGGTCTCCGGAAACCGGTGCATGAGCGAGGTGAACCACCACGAGAAGCGCTCGGCGCGCCAGACGCGGCGCAGGCAGCGCTGCGAATAGCCGTCGATGCCCGCGGCGCTCGCCTCGCCGTAGAACTCGGCGAGCGCCTGGAACAGGAAGCCGACGTCCGAGGCCGCGAGGTTCAGGCCCTTGGCACCGGTCGGCGGCACGATGTGGGCGGCGTCGCCGGCCAGGAACAGGCGCCCGAAGCGCATCGGCTCGGTCACCGAACTGCGCAGCGGCGCGACGCTCTTCTCGATCGACGGCCCGGTCACCAGCGCCTCGCGCACCTCGGGGTCGAGCCGCGCACGCAGTTCGTCCCAGAAAGCCTCGTCGCTCCAGCGCGCGACGTCCGTGTCCGCCGGCACCTGCACGTAGTAGCGGCTGCGCGTGGCGCTGCGCATGCTGCACAGCGCGAAGCCGCGCGGCGTGTGCGCGTAGATCAGCTCGTGGGACACCGGCGGCGTGTCCGACAGCACGCCCAGCCAGCCGAACGGATAGACCTTCTCGTAGGTCTTCAGCGCGCCCGGCGGCACGCTGCGGCGGCTCGCGCCGTGAAAGCCGTCGCAGCCGGCGATGAAGTCGCAGCGCAGCGTGCGCGCGACGCCGTCCTGGGTGAAGTCCACCGCCGGCGACGTGCCGTCGAAGCCGCGCGGAGCGACGTCGGCCGCCTCGTAGACCGTGACCAGCCCGGCGGCGGCGCGGGCGGCCATCAGGTCGCGCGTCACCTCGGTCTGCCCGTACACCGTGACGCGGCTGCCGCCGGTGAGCGCGTGCAGGTCGATGCGATGGCGCCGGCCCTCGAACAGGAGCTCGATGCCGTCGTGCGGCAGGCCGTCGCGGTGCGCCGTGGCGCCGACGCCGGCCCGGTCGAGCAGGTCCAGGGTGGTCTGCTCCAGCACGCCGGCGCGGATGCGGCCGAGCACGTAGTCCGCGCTCTGGCGCTCGAGGATGACGTTGTCGATGCCGGCGCCGTGGAGCAGCTGGCCGAGCAGCAGTCCGGCCGGGCCGGCGCCGATGATGGCAACCTGGGTGCGCATGGTGGGGTGTCTCCGTTCGATCTGGACCCGCGACCTTAGGCCCATCGTCCCCTGGCCGTGCGTCGCGGTGCCGGGTTTTGCGCGATCACCGGAGCGCTTGCGCGATGATCGCGCAATGACCATCTCCCCCGCCGATCTCATCGCCGGCATGGCCAAGGGCATGGCGGTGCTCGAGAGCTTCGACACGCAGCGCCAGCGCCTCAACGCCACGCTGGCCGCGGAGCGCGCAGGCCTCACGCGCGCCGCCGCGCGCCGCCACCTGCTCACGCTCGCCCACCTGGGTTACCTGGAGACCGACGGCAGCCATTTCTGGCTCTCGTCCAAGGTGCTGCGCTTCTCGGGCAGCTACCTGGCGTCGGCCCGCCTGCCCCGCGTGGTCCAGCCCGCGCTCGACCACCTCACCGCGCTGACCAGCCAGGCGTGCTCGGTGGTCGTGCTCGACGGCCGCGAGGTCGTGATCGTCGCGCGCAGCGGCCACCCCGGCCCGGCCGGTCGGGTGACCGCCTACGGCCTGCACCTGGGCGCGCGCCTGCCCGCCCACGCCACATCGACCGGCCACGTGCTGCTCGCGGCCCTGCCGCGCGATGCGCTGGCCACCTGGCTGGACGGCGCCACCCTGTCGCGCCTGACCCTGCACACGCCCACCCGCGCGCCGGCGCTGCGCCGCGCGCTGGCGCAGGCGCGTCGACAGGACTGGAGCCTGGCCAGCGAACTGCACGAGATCGGCGTGCACGCGCTCGCCGTGCCCCTGCGCGACGCGCAGGGCCGGACCGTGGCGGCGCTCAACGCCGTGGCCCCCGGCGCGCCGGACGACCTCGATCGCTGGCGGGAGCGCCTGCTGCCGCGCCTCGTCAGCGCGGCACGCGACCTGCGCGGCCTGCTCTGAGGTCGCGGATCCGAAGGGCCGTGACGCCGCACGGCGTGACGCCGCCAGGACCTCAGGTCCCGGGCATCCGCTTGACGGCCGCCAGCGCCGCCTTCAGGTTCGCCGCCGCGCGCCGCTGGCGCAGCTTCACCAGCAGCAGCGCCAGACCGATGCGGGTGCCCACCGACATCAGCGCGATCAGCAGGCCGACCCGGATCACCTCGCGCTCGCGTTCCTGCGCGACGCCCTGGCGTTCCTGCAGCAGGGTGCGCTCGGCCGTGCCGACCAGGGCGACCTCGCGGCGCACGTCGTCCATCAGGTCCTTGCCGACGTTGCTGGCGATGTCGGTGGCGGCGACCCGGAAGCCGGCGGCGCGCCGCAGCACGATGGTCCGCCCGAGCTCGGCGAGCTTGTCGTCCACCAGCATGCCGAGCCGGCCGATGCGGATCGACTGCGTCTCGCTCTCCGCGGTGAGTTCGCGCAGGTGCGCCAGGGTGGGCGTCAGGGCCGTGACGGCTTCCTGGTAGGGCTTGAGGTAGCTCTCGTCGCCGGTGATGACGAAGCCGCGCTGCCCGGTCTCGGCGTCCTGCAGCGAGATGAACAGCTGGTTGAGCGTGGCGATCACCTGGTGCGTCTGCTCGATGCGCTCCCGGCCGACGGCGATCTCGGTGTGCAGGTTGTGCGAGAGGTAGGCCCCCACCAGGATCACCATGGTCATGGGCACGGAAGAGACCACCGACCACAGCACGACGCGCCGGGGCGGCACCGGCAGGCGCCACCTCGGTCGCCAGGCGGGGCGCATCGACGCCAGGCTCGGGCGGCGCCAGTGCGGCCACCACGTCGGACGCGGAGACGGGGCGGCATGGGGGAGGACGGCCATGGGGTGGGGATCGATCGGACGCTTCGGGAGGAAGCACCGATGCTGGGAGCACGCCCCCGGCCCGCACGACGGCCACGCCCGTCAGGCGGCGTAGGTGCAGCCGCCCAAGCGCCGTGTGGGCGCCGTCGTCCGCCTCAGTCGGCCTTCACGCCGGCCGTGCGGATGACCGTCGCCCATTTGGCCGTCTCCGCGGCGATGAAGGCATCGAATTCCCGGGGCGTGCTGCCGGCCGGGAAGGTGCCCATCGCGTCGAGCTTCGCGCGCGTGTCGTCGCTGCGGATGATGGCGGCGACCTCCTCCGACATGCGCCGCACGATCTCTGGCGGCGTGCCCGCCGGCGCCAGCATGCCGGCCCAGGTGCTGCCGGTGAAGCCCGCGAAGCCCTGCTCGATGAAGGTCGGCACGTCCGGCACCGCCGCCAGCCTTCGCTCGCCGGCCACGCCGATCAGCCGGACCTTGCCGGCGCGCGCCTGCGCGATCAGGCCGGTGGGCGCGTCGAGGAACAGCTGGATCTGTCCGCCCATCAGGTCGGTCAGCGCCGGCACCGCGCCGCGGTACGGGATGTGGGTCATGTACGTCCGCGTCAGCGACTTCCACAGTTCGGTCGTCAGGTGCGCCGCCGAGCCGTTGCCCGACGAGCCGAAGCTGACCTTGCCGGGGTTGGCGCGCGCGTAGTCGATCAGTTCGCGCCCGGTCTTGAAGGGCGCGTCGTTGTTGACGGCCGCCAGCAACGGCGACACGCCCATGAGCGACACGCCGGTCAGGTCCTTTTGCGGGTCGTAGGGCAGCTTCGCGTAGAGCGTGGTGTTGGCCGCGTAGGCCGCGATCACGACGCCGAAGGTGGCGCCGTCCGGGGCCGCCTTGGCGAGGGCGTCGACCCCGATCAGGCCGTTGGCACCCGGCCGGTTGTCGATCACCACCGGCTGGCCCAGGCGCTGCTGCAGGCCGACCTGCACCAGCCGGGCCATCTGGTCGGTGAAGCCCCCGGGCGTATAGGGCACGATGATCCGGATCGGCCGCGACGGCCAGGCGCCCTGGGCGAAGGACGGGGCCGAGAGCGTGGCGCAGGCGGCGCAGGCGGCGAGGTGGAAGCGGCGGCGGGACGGCGAGGTCGGTTGCATTCGGATGGGAGGGTCTGTGGGCGATCTCCCATTCTGGGAGCCCGTCGCGTGCCGTTCCGTCGGGGTTTGCCCCTGCGCGGGCACCTGGGGGACAGGCCCCGGCGGGCGGCGCCGGCCGGTGCTGCCTATGATGGACCGGGCCTCGGCGCGCCGCCGCGCCCCGTCGCCGCCATCGGGCCAGCGCCCCCGCGTCGGCGCCCGGCCCCACCCTCTTTTCTCCACCGCTTTCGAGGACCCCGCCATGACCCTCCCGACCACCCGCCTGGGCCGCACCGGCCTGACCGTCTCGCGCCTCGCGCTGGGCACCATGACCTTCGGCCTGCAGACCGACGAGGCGGTCTCGCACCGCATCCTCGACACCGCCGCCGACGCCGGCATCGACTTCCTCGACACGGCCGACGTCTACCCGCTGGGCGGCACGCTGGAGACCATCGGCCGCACCGAGGAGATCATCGGCCGCTGGCTCAAGGCCCGTGGCCCGGCCGCGCGCGGCGATTTCGTCATCGCGACCAAGGCGGTCGGCAAGGTCGGTCCGCGCGCCTGGGACCAGGGCGCCTCGCGCAAGCACCTGCTCGACGCCGTCGATCGCTCGCTCGCGCGGCTGCAGACCGACCACGTCGATCTCTACCAGCTGCACAGCGACGACCGCGAGACGCCGCTGGACGAGACCATCGAGGCGCTCGACGTCATCGTGAAGTCGGGCCGGGCGCGCTACGTGGGCGTGTCGAACTACCTGGCCTACCGCCTGGCGCGCGCGCTGGGCCGCTCCGACGTGCTGCGGCTGACGCGCTTCGTCTCGGTGCAGCCGCGCTACAGCCTGCTGTTCCGCGAGATCGAGCGCGAGCTGCTGCCCCTGGCGGTCGAGGAAGGACTGGGCGTGATCCCGTACAACCCGCTCGCCGGCGGCCTGCTCACCGGCAAGTACCGCAGCGGCGCCGCTCCCGAGGCCGGCACGCGCTTCACGCTCGGCACGGCCGGCGGCATGTACCAGTCGCGCTACTGGAAGGAGCGCGAGTTCGAGACCGTGGAGCGCCTGCAGGGGCTGGCCGACGAGGCCGGCGTGCCGCTCGCCACCCTGGCGGTGGCCTGGGTGATGGCCAACCCGGCCATCACCGCGCCGCTGCTCGGCGCGAGCCGGCCCGAGCAGCTCGCGGCCACGGTCGCGGCCGCCCATTACCAGCTCGACGCGGACCTGAAGCAGAAACTCGACGACGCGACGGCCGACTTCCGCAAGGGCGACGCGACGCGCTAACTGCACCAGAAACGTGCACTTTTGTCCCCGCAAAACGGGGACAAGCATGTGGACAAAGTTGTGGGTTGTGGGCGGAATCGTTGCTGGGCGTGGCTTCCGGCACGGTGCTCACGAAGTAGGCACATCGCCTGACATCGGGCGGTCCGGGCCGGTTCGCCGACCGTCCCACGGGTGCGACATCTCAGGACCGGTCGGGTCGGTTCGTGGGCATTGGCGGCACCGGGCCGCGACGGCCGAGGACCCACCGCCGGCGTCCATGGCCGTCGAGACTGAATGAAAAACGAGATCGACCGCCTAAACTGACAAGAAAATGGGATTCCTGACAGAAAAATGAGGTCCGTCGGCTACGCGTTCGTTCGGGAGGCCTTGGCGCTGGCGGTGTTCGCACCGGCACGGCCGGCGAGCGTGCGGCCGGTGACGCGGCTCGAACGGGGACCCGACGCCCTCGCGGTGCCGGCCCATGTCGCGCCATCGGGCGACGAGCCGCTCTCGCACCTGCTCTTCGCCATCAAGCACGAGGGCATCGACCTGCAGATCCTGGCCAAGGCCCTGCCCCGCATCCCCCCGGAAGCCATGCAGGCCGAACTGCGCTCGGCGCCCAACGGCCAGTACATCCGCGTCGCATGCCATCTCTGGGAAGCCTTCGCCGGTCGGTCGCTGGGCGAGCGGCCGGACATCACGGCGCGCTATGTCGATGTGTTCGACCCGTCGCGCTACGTCACGGGGCCGTCCCGGCGCGATGCGCGCTGGCGCGTCAACTTCAACGGCCTGGGGTCGCTGCGCTACTGCGTGAACGTCGAACGCACGCCGGCCCTGGAGGCCGCGATGGCATCGGACGTCCTGGGCCGCACCCGGGCCTTCGTCGAGGGCCTGGCGCCGGACATGATGGACCGCGCGCTGTCGTGGGCCTACCTGCACGAGACCGAGGACAGCTACGCCATCGAGCGCGAGGCCCCCACCGAGGACAAGGCCCGGGCCTTCATCGCCCTGCTGAAACAGGCGCACGAGGGACGCCCGCTCGACGAGGACTACCTGGTCGAGCTGCAGTCGTCGATCGTCGCCAACCCGTTCGACAAGGCCGTGCAGTTCCGCACCGAGCAGAACTGGCTGCGCGGCGCGGCGCGCGGCGCGGCCGGCGTCTCTCACGTGCCGCCGCCGCCCGGCGACGTGCCGGCGCTGATGGACGACTGGATGGCGTTCGCCAACACGGCGCCCCGCACCATGGACCCGGTGCTGGCGGCCAGCATCGCGTCGTTCGGCTTCGTCTTCATCCATCCGTTCATGGACGGCAATGGCCGGCTGTCGCGCTTCCTGTTCCACAAGGCGCTGTGCGACTCGGGCCAGCTGGCGCGGGGACTGCTGCTGCCGGTGTCGGTGGCGATGAAGCGCCACGAGGGCGACTACCTCGCGACGCTCCAGGCCTTCTCGCGCCCCGCGCGCGAACTGGTGCAGGTCACGGCCGTCGACGCCGACGACTTCCGTTTCGATTTCCGCTCCGACGACGTCGTCTACCGCTACTGGGACGCCACGCGCTGCGTCGAATTCGGCTTTCGCATGGCCGAACTCGCGCTCGACGTCGAGCTGCGCCGGGAGACGACCTACCTGATGCACTTCGATGCCGTGCATCGGGCGATCGACGAACGCTTCGACGTGCGCGGCTCGGTGCTGGCGACGCTGGTCGCCATCGGCCTGCAGGCCGACGGCACGATCTCCAGGACGAAGCGCGCCCGTTACGCCGCCGTCGTGCCGGCCGCCGTCTTCGACGCCATCGAAATGGAGATCCGGCGGGTCCTGGCATCGCCGGAGCTCACCCCCGACGCCGGGACCGGCTGACGCACCGGGGGCTCAGACCGCGCCGTGCGCCTCCACGTAGAGCGCGTAGAGCGAATGGCAGCTCGCCATGTAGAGCCGGTTGCGCTTCGGCCCGCCGAACTCCAGGTTCGGGCAGCGCTCGGGCAGGCTGATGAAGCCGATCGGCTTGCCTTGCGGATTGAACACCTTGACGCCGTCCATCTCCGAGGACTTGGCCACGGGCAGGTGCGCCTTCATGCCGCCGCCGATGTCGGTCGCCTCGGGCGCGAAGGCGCCGGTGAAGCCCCAGCCGCACCACAGGTTGCCGTCGCGGTCGACGCGGAAGCCGTCGAGCGCCCCGGGACCGTCGGCGTCGATCAGCTTGGTCTTGTTGGAGACGCTCGCGCCGTCGGCGGCGACGTCGTAGCTCCAGATGCTGCGGTTGGGCGTGCCCTTCCACTCGACCACGTAGAGCTTCCTCTCGTCGGGCGAGAAGGCCAGGCCGTTGGGGTTGACCAGGTCGGTGATCACGGCCGTCACCTTGCCGTCGGTGGCGATGCGGTAGACGTTGGTGGTGGCCTGCTCGGGCGTCGCGCGCGAGCCTTCCCATTCGCCGTTGATGCCGAAGGTCGGGTCGGTGAACCAGATCGTGTCGTCCGAGCGCACCACGATGTCGTTGGGCGCGTTCAGGCGCTTGCCCTCGAAGCTGTCGGCCAGCACGGTCATGCGGCCGTCGCGCTCGGTGCGCACCACGCGGCGCGTGACCGAGTGCTCGCAGGAGATCAGGCGGCCCTGGCGATCGCGCGTGTTGCCGTTGGTGTAGTTGACGTTGGTCTTGTGGACCGAGAACTTGCCGGTCTTCTCGTCGTACTTCATCAGCCGGTTGTTGGGGATGTCGCTGAGCAGCAGGTGGCCGTGCTCGGGAAAGTACACCGGCCCCTCGGCCCAGCGCATGCCCGAACCCAGCTGCTCGACGGTGCTGCTGTAGATGCGGTACTTGGCGAAGCTCGGGTCCAGGATGAACACGCGCGGATCCGGATAGCGCTGGTTCGGCTGGAAGTCGAACGACTGGGCGCCGGCCAGGCCGCCCAGGGCGGCGAGGCCCGTGCCGGCGGCGGTCTTCAGGAACCGGCGGCGCGGCTCGGACGTGCTGGGGGATGTCCCTCTGTTCATGGCATGTCTCCTCATCGGTGGTTTTTCTCTGGGCGGCGACGGACCCCGGGGCCGCCGCCGCCGCGCGGTCAATAGGTGCCGGTGGCCGGCGGCGGCGCGGGCGTCGCGCGCATCTTCGAGACGATCTGCTGGGCGCCGGCGGCCATCAGGCGCGCGTCCGAGCTCACGGTGGTGAACTGGAAGCCCTTGGCGATGCGCGCCATGGCGCCCTCGGGCGTGCCGTTGTGGATGCCCGCGACCAGGCCGTGCGCCTTGGCGCGCTCCAGGATGTGGTCGATCGCCTCCTGCGCCTTCGGGTCGACGTCGTCGAACACCGGCCGGCAGCCCAGCGCCAGCGACAGGTCCGACGGCCCGATGTAGATGGCGTCGAGCCCCTCGACCGACAGGATCGCGTCGAGGTTGTCGAGCGCCTGGGCGGTCTCGATCATGGCGAAGGTGACGATGGTGTCGTTGGCGTGCTGCGGGTAGTCGGCGCCGCCGTAGAGGAAGGCGCGGATCGGGCCGAAGCTGCGCGTGCCGCGCGGCGCGTAGTGCGACCAGGCGACGAGCTTCTGCGCGTCCTCGCGGGTGTTGATCATGGGACAGATCACCCCGTAGGCGCCGGCGTCGAGCGTCTTCATGATGATGCCCGGCTCCAGCCACGGCACGCGCACCACGGGCACGGTGTCGGTGGTGGAGATGGCCTGGAGCATCGGCACCATCGACTGGTAGTCGACGACGCCGTGCTGCAGGTCGATGGTCAGCGAGTCCCAGCCCTGGTGGGCCATGGTCTCGGCCGAGAAGCTGTTGGGAATGGCGAGCCAGCCGTTGATGGCGGCGCCGCCCGATTTCCACAGGGTGCGAAGGCGGTTTTCTCTCATGGGGACGTTCCTGTCTCGGTGGGATGTGAAAGCCCCGATCTTGACGCACGCGGCAAGCCGCCGCGTGCTTTTCGCCTCAGCGGTCCAGCGCCGGGCGCTTGGCGTCGAACTTCCAGCCGGGAACGAGGAACTGCATCGCCGAGGCGTCGTCGCGCGCGCCCAGGCCGTGCTGCTTGTAGAGCTGGTGCGCCTTCTCGACCTCCGCCATGTCCAGCTCGACGCCCAGGCCGGGCTTCTCGGGCACCCGGACATGGCCGTCGACGATCTGCAGCGGCTCCTTCGTCAGGCGCTGGCCGTCCTGCCAGATCCAGTGCGTGTCGATGGCCGTGACGCGCCCGGGCGCGGCCGCGCCGACGTGCGTGAACATCGCCAGCGAGACGTCGAAGTGGTTGTTGGAGTGGCTGCCCCAGGTCAGGCCCCAGTCGCGGCAGGTCTGCGCCACGCGCACCGAGCCCGCCATGGTCCAGAAGTGCGGGTCGGCCAGCGGGATGTCCACCGACTGCAGCGACAGCGCGTGCGTGAGCTGGCGCCAGTCGGTGGCGATCATGTTGGTCGCCGTGGGCAGGCCGGTGGCACGGCGGAACTCCGCCATCACCTCGCGCCCGGAGAAGCCGTCCTCGGCGCCGCACGGGTCCTCGGCATAGGCGACGACGCCGCGCATGCGCTGGCCCAGGCGGATCGCGTCCTTGAGCAGCCAGCCGCCGTTGGGGTCGAGCGTGACGCGTGCCTCGGGAAAGCGCTCGTGCAGGGCGACGATGGCGTCGACCTCCTCGTCGCCGCGCAGCACGCCGCCCTTGAGCTTGAAGTCGTTGAAGCCGTACTTCTCGCGCGCCGCCTCGGCCAGCCGGACGATCGCCTCGGGCGTCATGGCCTTCTCGTGGCGCAGGCGGAACCAGTCGTTCTCCGCTTCCGCGTCGGTGACGTAGGGCAGGTCGGTCAACGCCTTGTCGCCGACGTAGAAGAGGTAGCCGAGCATCTCCACCGACGCGCGCTGCTGGCCTTCACCCAGCAGCGCGGCCACCGGCACGCCGAGGTGCTGGCCCAGCAGGTCGAGCAGCGCCGACTCGATGGCCGTGACGGCATGGATGGTGGTGCGCAGGTCGAAGGTCTGCAGGCCGCGACCGCCGCTGTCGCGGTCGGCGAACTTCGACTGCACTTCCTGCACCAGGCGCTGCTGGGAGCCCAGGGGCTGGCCGACCACGAGCGGCGCCGCGTCCTCCAGCGTCTGGCGGATCTTCTCGCCGCCGGGCACCTCGCCCACGCCGGTGCGCCCGGCGCTGTCGGTGAGGATGAGGATGTTGCGGGTGAAGAACGGGCCGTGCGCGCCGCTCAGGTTGAGCAGCATGCTGTCGCGCCCGGCGACGGGAATCACGCGCAGCGCGGTGATGACGGGGGTGTCGTTGATCGGCATGGAGACGCGCTTCCTTGGGTTCAGCCGGCGGCGATGTCGTGGTTGGCCATCAGCTCCAGCGCCTTGACGAGCGCCGAATGGTCGAGCTGGTCCCAGCCGTTGGCCGCGCAGGCGCCCATGAGCTGGGCCGCGCCGGCGGTCTGCGGCAGCGCGACGCCGATCGCCTTGGCGCCGGCCAGGGCCAGGTTCAGGTCCTTCTGGTGCAGCCCGATGCGGAAGCCGGGATTGAAGGTGCGCTTGATCATGCGTTCGCCGTGCACTTCCAGGATGCGGCTGGAAGCGAAGCCGCCCATCAGCGCCTGGCGCACCTTGGCGGGATCGGCGCCGGCCTTGCTGGCGAACAGCAGCGCCTCGCCGACGGCGGCGATGTTCAGCGCCACGATGATCTGGTTGGCGACCTTGGTGGTCTGGCCGTCGCCGACGCCGCCGACGTGCGTGATGTTCTTGCCCATCAGCTCGAACAGCGGCTTCGCCTTGGCGAAGGCTTCCTCGGTGCCGCCGACCATGATGGTCAGGCTGGCGGCCTTGGCGCCCACTTCGCCGCCGGAGACCGGCGCGTCGAGGTAGTCGCAGCCCAGGTCGGCGATCTTCTTCGCGAAGGCCTTGGTCTCGATGGGCGAGATGCTGCTCATGTCGATGACCGTCTTGCCCGCCGAGAGGCCTTCGGCCACGCCGTCGGCGCCGAAGAGCACGGCTTCCACGTCGGGGGTGTCGGGCACCATCAGGATGACGAGGTCGGCCGCGCGGGCGACCTCGCGGGCGTTGTCCAGCGCCTTGGCGCTGCTGGCGGCGATGTCGGGGTTGACCTTGCCGCGCCGGACGTAGAACAGCTCGTGGCCGGCATTGACGAGGTGCAGCGCCATGGGCGCGCCCATGATGCCCAGGCCGATGAAACCGATCTTCATTGATGTCTCTCCTTGCAGATGGATGGATGGGGTCGAGGCGCAGTCCGCCTCAGGCGAGCGTATACGCGGTCTTCACGGTCGTGAAGAACTCCTGGGCGTACCTGCCCTGCTCGCGCGGGCCGTAGCTCGAGCCCTTGCGCCCGCCGAAGGGCACGTGGTAGTCCACCCCGGCGGTGGGCAGGTTCACCATCACCATGCCCGCCTGGCTGTGGCGCTTGAAGTGCGTCGCGTGCTTCAGGCTGGTCGTGGCGATGCCCGCGGACAGGCCGAACTCCGTGTCGTTGGCCGTGGCCAGCGCCTCCTCGTAGTCCTTCACCCTGATCACGCTGGCCACCGGGCCGAAGATCTCCTCGCGGTTGATGCGCATGTCCTTGGCGCTCTCGCTGAACAGCGCCGGCGCCATGTAGAAGCCGTCGGTGGCGAGCTTCAGGCGCTCGCCGCCGGCCGCCAGGGTCGCGCCCTCGCCCTTGCCGATGGCGACGTAGTCCAGGTCCTGCTCGAGCTGGCTCTGGCTGGAGACCGGGCCGACGTCGGTGCCCGCGGCCAGCGCGTCGCCCACCTTGATCTTCGCCATGCGCTCGGTCATCGCGGCGATGAACTTCGCATAGATCCCCTCGGTCACGATCAGCCGGCTCGACGCCGTGCAGCGCTGGCCGGTGGCGTAGAACGCGCTCTGCGCGCTCAGCTCCACCGCCTGGGCGAGGTCGGCGTCGTCCAGGACCACCTGCGGGTTCTTGCCCCCCATCTCCAGCTGCACCTTCTTGCCCGAGGTGACGCACTGGATGCCGATCTGGCGCCCGACGCCCACCGAGCCGGTGAAGCTGATGGCGTGGATGCCGGGGTGGGCCACCAGCGCGTTGCCGATCACGCTGCCGCGGCCCATCACCAGGTTGAACACGCCCGCGGGGATGCCCGAGCGGCTGATGATCTCGGCCAGCGCCCAGGCGCTGCCCGGCACCAGGTCGGCGGGCTTGAGCACCACGCAGTTGCCGAACGCGAGCGCCGGCGCGATCTTCCAGGCCGGAATCGCGATGGGGAAGTTCCACGGCGTGATCAGGCCCACGACGCCCACGGGCTCGCGCGTGATCTCCACGCCGATGTTCGGGCGCACCGAGGGCAGCAGCTCGCCCGACAGGCGCAGGCACTCCCCGGCGAAGAACTTGAAGATCTGCCCGGCGCGCATCACCTCGCCGATGCCCTCGGGCCGGGTCTTGCCCTCTTCCCGGGCCAGCAGGGTGCCCAGTTCCTCCTTGCGCGCCAAGATCTCCGTGCCGATCCTGTCGAGCGCGTCGGAGCGCGCCTGGATGCTGCCGGTGGCCCAGGCGGGGAACGCGGCGGTGGCCGCGGCCACGGCGGCCTCCACGTGCGTCGCGTCGCCCTGGGTGTACTCCGCGATGGTGTCCGCGAGGTTCGACGGGTTCAGGTTCGCGCTGTAGCTCGCGCCGGGGGTCCACTCGCCGCCGATCAGGTTGTCGTGTCTTTGCATGGGATTCCTAGGGAAATGGGGGACCGGGCTCACAGACCCTGGGGACCGAGCTTCTCGATCAGCGCGGCGAGCATCTCGACCTCGTCGGACTTGAGGTCGGTCAGCGGCGGGCGCACCGGGCCGGCGCTGTGGCCGACGATGGTGGCGCCGGCCTTCACGATGCTCACGGCATAGCCCTGCATGCGGTTCCTGATCTCCAGGTAGGGCATGAAGAAGTCCTTGAGCAGGCGGTGCTGGGTCTTCAGGTCGTCGGCGGCGACGGCGTGATAGAAGTCCATCGCCGTCTTCGGGATGAAGTTGAAGACCGCCGAGGAGTACACCGGCGTGCCCATCGCCTTGTAGGCGGCGGCGTAGACCTCGGCCGTGGGCAGCCCACCCAGGTAGGCGAAGCGGTCGCCCATGCGCTGGTAGACCGCCACCATCGCCTCGATGTCGCCCACGCCGTCCTTGAAGCCCACCAGGTTGGGGTTGCGCTCGGCCAGCATCGCCAGCGTGTCGGGCTTGAAGCGCGTGGCGCCACCCCGGTTGTAGACCACGACGCCGAAGTCGACGCTCTTGCACACCGCATCGACGTGCGCGGCCAGGCCTTCCTGGCCGGCTTCGGTGAGGTAGTGCGGCATCAGCAGGATGCCGTGCGCGCCGGCCTTCTCGGCCGCCTGGGCGCACTGGATGGCGAAGCGCGTCGGGCCGCCGGCGCCCGCGATGATCGGCACCACGCCACGGCAGGTGTCCACCGCCGTCTGGATGATGCCGGGGTACTCGTCGCCCGTCAGCGAGAAGAACTCGCCCGTGCCGCCGGCGGCGAACAGGGCCGTCGCGCCGTAGGGCGCGAGCCATTCGAGGCGCTTCTCGTAGCCACGCTTGTCGAAGTCGCCGCTGGCGTCGAAGTCGGTCAGCGGAAACGACAGCAGGCCGGAGCCCATGATGGTCTTGAGTTCTTGCGGATTCATTGTCAAAGCTCCTGGATGACGGGTCGGGAAAGGGAATAGAGGGATCGGGTCCGGGCGGGCCGGACCGGCGCGCGTCAGGTCACCGGCGCGGGGTTGAACAGCACCAGCGCGTTGTGCAGCTTCCAGTGCTCGGCCCAGGTCTTCCGGCGGCCGCTGGCCACGTCGAGCATCAGCTGGAACATTTCCCAGCCGACGTCGGCGATGGTCTTCTCGCCGGTGGCGATGGTGCCGGCGTTGATGTCCATGAGGTCGTGCCAGCGGCGCGCCAGGTCGGCCCGGGTGGCGACCTTGATGACCGGCACCTCGGCCAGGCCGTAGGGCGTGCCCCGGCCGGTGGTGAAGACGTGCAGGTTCATGCCGGCGGCCAGCTGCAGCGTGCCGCAGATGAAGTCGCTCGCGGGCGTGGCGGCGTAGATGAGGCCCTTCTGCGTCAGCTTCTCGCCCGGCGAGATGACGCCGGAGATCGGCGAGGAGCCGCTCTTGACGATCGAGCCCATCGCCTTCTCGACGATGTTGGACAACCCGCCCTTCTTGTTGCCGGGCGTGGTGTTGGCGCTGCGGTCGACGCGGCCCTTGTCGAGGTAGGCGTCGTACCAGGCCATCTCGCGGATCATGGCCTCGGCCACTTCCGGCGTGGTGGCGCGCGAGGTCAGCTGGTCGATCCCGTCGCGCACCTCGGTGACCTCGGAGAACATGACGGTGGCACCCGCGCGCACCAGCAAGTCGGTGCAGAAGCCCACCGCCGGGTTGGCCGTGACGCCGGAGAAGGCGTCGCTGCCGCCGCACTGCACGCCCACCACCAGTTCGCTGGCCGGCACGGTCTCGCGCTGTCGGGCGTTGAGGCGTTCGAGGTGTTCCTCGGCCTGCCGCATGATCGACTCGACCATCGACATGAAGCCCACGTGGGCGTCGTCCTGCAGGCACACCACGTCGAGCTTGGGGCTGGCGGAGTCGCCGATGTCGGCCACGTTGCGCTCGTCGATCAGCGGGATGCTGCCCGGCGGCAGCAGGCGTTCGGGCTGGAGCTTCTCGCAGCCCAGGCTCACCACCATCACCTCGCCGCCGAAGTTGGGGTTCAGGCTGATGTTGCGCAGGGTGCGGATCGGGATGACCGCGTCGGGCGCGTCGATCGCCACGCCGCAGCCGTAGGTGTGTTCCAGCGCGACGACGTCGTCGACGTTGGGAAAGCGCGGCAGCAGCTCGGCCTTCACGCGCTGCACGGCGAAGTCGGTGACGCCGGCCACGCACTGCACGGTCTGCGTGATGGCCAGGATGTTGCGCGTGCCCACCGAGCCGTCCGGGTTGCGGAAGCCCTCGAAGGTGTAGCCCTCCAGCGGCGGCTGCGGCTCAGGCCGCACGGTGGCCATGGGCAGGCCGACCAGCTCGCGCGCGGCGGGCATCCTCAGCAGGCGCTCGTGCACCCAGGTGCCCGCGGGCAGCGCCTTGAGGGCGTAGCCGATGACGACGTTGTAGCGGCGCACCTCGCCGCCTTCGGGGATGTCGACCAGGGCGACCTTGTGCGCCTGGGGCACCTTGTCCACCAGCGTCAGCCCCGAGGGGAAGACGGTGCCGGCGGGCAGGCCCCCGTCGTTGGCGACGATGGCGACGTTGTCGCGCTCGTCCATGCGGATGCACAGCGGCGCTTGGTTGGGCAGCGTTTCGGACATGGTTCGTGGGCGTTTTCGTTGTGGGGTGAGGACCGGGGAGCTCAGGCGCGGCGGCCGACCTCGACCGACTCGCGCGTCCAGCGCGCGGCCTGCTCGCTCAGGCTCAGGCCCAGGCCGGGGCGCGTCGGCACCTGCATGCGGCCGTCCCGGATCTCCAGGCGTTCGTTGAACAGCGGCTCCAGCCAGTCGAAGTGCTCGACCCACGGCTCGGTCGCGTAGACCGCGCCCAGATGGACGTGCAGCTCCATCGCGAAGTGCGGTCCCAGGCTGAGGCCGGCGTGCTCGGCCTGCGCGGCGATCTTCAGGAACGGCGTGATGCCACCCACGCGCGGGGCGTCGGGCATCAGGTAGTCGCAGGAACGGTGGCGGATCAGCTCGCCGTGCTCGGCCGCGCTGGTCAGCATCTCGCCGGTGGCGATGGGGGTGTCGAAGGCGGCGGCCAGCGCGGCGTGGCCCTCGAAGTCGTAGGCGTCCAGGGGTTCCTCGATCCACACCAGGTCGAACGCCTCGAACACGCGGCACATGCGCTGCGCGGTCGGGCGGTCCCACTGCTGGTTGGCGTCCACCATCAGCGGCACGCCCTCGCCCAGGTGCGCGCGCACGGCCTCCACGCGCCGGATGTCGAGCGCCCGGTCGGGCTGGCCGACCTTGAGCTTGATGCCGCCGATGCCGCGTTCGATCGACGCGGCGGCGTTCACCACCAGCTGCTCGATCGGCGTGTGCAGGAAACCGCCGGAGGTGTTGTAGCAGCGCACCGAGTCGCGCTGCGAACCCAGCAGCTTCGACAGCGACAGCCCGGCCCGGCGCGCCTTCAAGTCGTAGAGCGCGACGTCGAAGGCGCCGATCGCCTGCACCGCCATGCCGCTGCGCCCGACCGACGCGCCCGCCCAGCACAGCTTGGTCCAGAGCTTGGAGATGTCGCTCGGGTCCTCGCCGATCAGGGCCGGCGCGACCTCCTTGGCATGGGCGAACTGGCCCGGCCCGCCAGCGCGCTTGGCATAGCTGAAGCCCAGGCCGCGATGCCCGTCCTTCGTCTCGATCTCGGCGAACAGCATCGCGATCTCGGTCATTGGCTTCTGGCGCCCGGTCAGCACCTTGGCGTCGCTGATCGGGTTGGCCAGCGGCAGGTAGCAGGACGAGATGCGCACCCAGGCGATGGCGTCGCCGGTCGGTGCGGAGGAGGCGGAGGTGGTCATGGGCGGACGGCGGTCGGGGAGGTGTGGAGCGGGGTTCAGTCGATGGTGATCTTTCCGGCCTCGATCACCTTCTTCCAGCGCGCGTACTCCTTGGCCTGGAACTCGGCGAACTGCGCCGGCGTGTTGGTCACCATCTCGAAGCCGATGGAGGTGAACTGCTCCTTGACCTTGGGGTCGTTGAGCGCCTCGACGAAGGCCTCGTTGGCCTTGTCGCGCACGGCCACGGGCAGGCCCTTGGGCGCGACGATGGCCTGCCACGAGGTCACCTCCACGCCCTTGACGCCGGCCTCCGCCAGGGTCGGCACGTCCGGGAAGATCGGCGAGCGCTTGGGGCTGGTGATGGCCAGGGGACGCATCTTGCCGCCCTTGATGTACTGGGCCACCGAGTTCACGTTCTGGAACGAGGCGTCGACCTGGCCGCCCATCAGGTCGATGTGGGCCGGCGCGCCGCCCTTGTAGGGCACGTGGATGCCGGTGGTACCGGTCTGCTGCCAGAACAGTTCGGTCGTCAGGTGGTCGCTCGAGCCGTTGCCGGCCGAGGCGAAGGTCATCTTGCCGGGATTGGCCTTCTCGTAGGCGATGACGTCGGCCACCGTCTTGTGCGGCGAATTGGCCGGCACCACCAGGATGTTGGGCGAGGCCACGGCCACCGTGATCAGGTCGAAGTCCTTCATCGGGTCGTACTGCAGGCCCTTGATCAGGTGCGGCACGATCACCAGCGGGCCGAGCGAGGTCACCAGGAAGGTGTAGCCGTCGGCGGGGGCGCGCTTGACGAAAGTGGCGCCGATGGTGCCGGTGGCGCCGGCCTTGTTGTCCACCAGGAACGACTGCTTGAACTTGTCGGTCAGCCGCGGCGCCATCGCGCGGGCCACCTGGTCGGTCGAGCCGCCGGGCGGGAACGGCACGACGAAGGTCACGGCCTTCTCGGGCCAGTTCTGGGCGCTGGCGGCCAACGTGGTCAGGCCGAAGGCGAGCAGGGTCAGAATCTTTTTCACGGGGTTTGTCTCCAGGGAATGAACGGGATTGCGGACGGTCCACGGGTCTCCCACACAAATGCTAACGTTGTCATTTGTGGCCGAACCAACCGGTTCTTGCCGTGGAATCACCGCCTCCGATGACGACCGAGCAGGCTCGACCAACGAAGCGAAGACAATGATAGCGTTATCATTTTGTCGAGGTCAAGCGGTTCCAGGGCAGGGTTTCCCCTTGGGTCAAAGGTCGCCTCCATCGAGCGTGGACAGCGGCCTGACGCGCCCGCGACCCGTCGCGGGCCGCCCCGCCCATGCGACTGCTAACGTTGTCATCTACGATGCCGGTGGTGCCCACGCCGCCGGTCACCGCGCGACGCCGGTCCGGCACGCCACGCACCGCTCCCCTGCCCAGGTCACCCCGCCATGAACGCTCCGCCCACCTTCAAATCCGCCACGCTGCACGACGTCGCCCGGGCGGCGGGCGTGTCGCTCATCACGGCGTCGCGGGCGCTGGGCAATCCCGGCGTGGTATCGGAGAAGACCATCGCCCGGGTGCACGCGGCGGTCGAGGCGACCGGCTACATCCCCAACCTGCTCGCCGGCGGTCTTAAGTCCAAGCGCAGCCTGATGGTGGCCGGCGTGGTGCCGGCGCTGTCGGTGTGGCAGTTCCTACCGACCGTGCAGTCGCTGACCGACGAGCTCGCCGCCGCCGGCTACCAGCTCATCCTGGGCCAGACCGCCTACGACCCGGAGCGCGAGGAGACCGTCCTCAACACCATGATCGGCCGCCAGCCCGACGGCATCGTCATGACCGGGCTGGTGCAGTCGCAGAAGGTGCGCGAGCGGCTGCGGCGCTCGGGCATCCCGGTGGTGGAGATCTGGGACCTGAGTGACCGGCCGATCGACATGTGCGTGGGTTTCTCGCACCTGAAGGTCGGCTGCGCGGTGGGCGGCTTCTTCCTCTCCAAGGGCTGGCGCCACGTCGGCATCGCCACCGGCAACGACGAGCGCGCACTGACCCGGCGCGATGGCTTCGTCACCACGCTCGGGCGCGAGGTGCCCACCGCGTTCGTGGAGGCCCCCAGCAGCCTGGAGCGCGGCCGCCGCGCCCTGGCCGAACTGCTGGCGCAGTCGCCGCGCCTGCAGGCCGTCTGCTGCAGTTCCGACCAGCTGGCCCACGGCGTCTTCATCGAGGCGATCGCGCGCGGGCTGCGGGTGCCCGAGGACCTGGCGATCTGCGGCTTCGGCAACGCCGACTTCAGCGCGCACATGGTGCCCTCGATCACCACCGTCCATGTCGACGGCCCCGAGATCGGCCGGATCGCCGCGCGCCTCATCGTCCAGCGCTGCCGCGGCGAGGCGGTCGCCGAACCGGTGATCGACGTCGGCTTCCGGATGATCGAGCGGCAGACGACGGGGGGGTGAAGCCGGGGCACCGTCGTCAGTGCACGTCGCACCTGCTGCGAGCAACGCCAGGCGCCGTGCTCGTCAAGCTGTCCAGACATCGATCACGCCGCCGTTCTGCTGGGGCGGGTGACGCCGGCAATGTTGCGCTGCACGTCGCAGAGGCTGGTGACACCTTGCCGGTCGGTCAGTCACGTCGCTCGTCACGGGATCCACGGTCGCCGGCATGTCCATCATCGACGCCCTCCGGAACGTGCCAACTCCTGCGATGCTCTGGATGAAACCGTTGTTCCGCTCGGAGCGTACGGTGCCGATGTTTCGGCCGGGGGCATCGGTGGAGTCCTCCGCCACGGTCTCGAAATGGGCCGGCGACATGGCCTACGCCGACAGGAACGGCGTGCACGACGCCGGAGGGTGTTTCACTTTCTTGCGCAATGGCATGGTAAGGGACCTCCGGAACCGCAGAATCGCCGGGTTCCAATGACCATTCCAAAGACGCGCTTGGGAATCATTATCGACAAGCCACCCTCGACTCCGGCCGCGCGACGCCGCTCGGCCGGCGCCCTGCGCCGACCCAGACGAATTCCGCCGTCAGTCGACCAGCGCCAGCATGCCGATGCTGGTGAACGCGAACAGCGTCGCGAGCAGCTTGAGGCTGGGCAGCGGGCGTTCGGATTCGCCGCTCCAGCGGTCGCGCTGGCTGAAGCCCTTGGTCGACGAGTCCTGTGCGACATCCTCGTCAGGTGTCTGTCGGAACGGTTTCATGGGTGATCCTGCCTTCGATTCAAATGCAATCGGCGCAGTGTCCCGCGTCTTTGACACGCCCGCGTAAGCGAAAGTTCGTGGAGTCCGCCACACAATTTCCCGCCAGGGCGTCCACGGGACGTTCAAGCCGGCCGCGAAACCGCCGATAAAGGCAAGGTCGGGGCACTCCGCCTCTCGCACTTCAAAGGCAGCGACGTGGCTCAATCCCTCTGGCTCTATCGCAATCTCTCCTCCCGCTGGCGTCTGGGCTACCGCGCCATGATCCTGGTGGTGGTCGTCGCGGGACTGCACATTCCGCTGCTCGCGCTCGTGGGGTTGTTCACCTACCGCAACACGCTCGCGCTCAACGCGACGATCGCGACGCTGCTGGTGGTGCTGGTGGCGACCCTGGCGGGCGCGGCCGGCGTGGTCTGGATGCTCAACCAGCTCCTGCGCCCGGTGCTGATGACCTCCGAAAGCCTGCGCGAGTACACGCTCAACCGGACGCTGCCGGCGCTGCCGCTCGAACTCGAGGACGAGGTCGGCACCTTGATGGCCGACACCTCCCATGCCCTGACCCACCTCAACGGCGCGCTCGACGAACTGGCCCACTACGACCGCTTGACCGGCCTGCCCAACCGCGCCACCTTCCTGCGCCGGCTCGCCGAGGGTGATGCCTCCGCGTCCTACGCACTGTGCGTGCTGCGGGTGGCCAACCTGCCCAAGCTCACGCTGGCCTTCGGCAACGCCCCGGCCAACACGGCGACCGTGGCCTTCTTCGCGAAGCTGGAGGCCGGGCTGGCCGATGCGGGCTGCGAGCGCCCGCTGCTCTCGCGCGTGGACGGCGAGCTCTTCGGTTTCCGCATCGAGGCCGGCGCCGGGGCCAAGGACGCCGCGCTCGGCGACCGGGCGGCGCGCATGGTGCGCGGCCTGCGCCAGGAGATCACCGTGGGCGAACTGCGCTTCAACCCCGAATTCGAACTCGGCCTGGCGCTGCACCCGGTCGACAGCACCGAACCCGACGAGCTGCTCGATCGCGCCATCGCCGCGCTGGCGCCGGTCGTCGCCGAGGGACTCGTCATCCCGAACCCGGCCTCGCGCGAGGCCAGCGAGCGTTCCCGCACGCGGATGCGCATCGAGCAGGACCTGCGCCGGGCGCTGGACCGCGACGAATTCATCCTGCACTACCAACCCCTGGTGGACGTGGGCAAGCAGCGCGTCTTCGGCGCCGAGGCGCTGATCCGCTGGAACCACCCCGAACTCGGCCTGCTGGCACCGGGCCAGTTCATCGGCGTGGCCGAAGAGAGCGGCCTGATGGACCCGATCGGGCAATGGGTGCTGGAGGCGGCCGCGCGCCAGCTCAACGCCTGGACCGGCACCCAGCTGGAGGCCCTGCGGCTGTCGATCAACCTCTCGGCGCGCCAGTTCCGCAACGAGCGCATCGTGCGCCACATCTCCAACGCGCTGCGCTCCAACGGGGTGTCGCCCTCGCGCCTGGAGATCGAACTGACCGAGACGGCGGCGATGCGCGACAGCCGCATGACGCACGCCATCCTGTCTTCGCTGCGCAACCTGGGCGTGACCTCGGCGATCGACGACTTCGGCACCGGCTACTCCAGCATGAGCTACCTGCGCACCCTGCCCTTCGACAAGCTCAAGATCGACCGCGAGTTCGTCATGAACGTCGAGCAGCGGCCCAAGAGCCTGGCGATCTGCCGCGCGCTGGTCGAGCTCTCCGACGGCCTGGGCATCACCGTCCTGGCCGAAGGCACCGAGACGGCGGCCGAGGTGGCGCAGATGATGCAGCTCGGTTGCAACCAGTTCCAAGGCTACTACTTCTCCAAGCCGGTGCCCGCCGCCACGCTCGGCGACGTCGCGGCGACCCTGCGGCTGCAGCGCGTGATCGAGGGCTCCGCCAACGCGAGCATGGAGGCGCGCTCGGGCAGCGGCAAACGCATCGTCATGGCCTGAGACGCGAGACGACCCGCACGCTGGCGCCGTCGCGCCGTTACCGGTCCACACAGCGCCGGGGACCGGTCGTTCCTACACTGCGCGCGATGAAGACGACACCGTGGCGACCATCCATCCCAGGGCCGGCCCTGTGCCTGTGCCTGTGCCTAGGCCTGACCCTGCTGTCCGCCCTGACCTGTGCCCGAGCGGCGGGCCCGGCCGCGCCGGCGACGACGAGCGCGGCGGCCAGTGCCGCCGCCACCGCGGCCGGGGAGAACTGCGACGTGCTGCGCGGCCAGATCGAGGCGCGCATCGCCGCGGCCGGCGTCGAGCGCTTCAGCGTCCGCACGGTCGAGGCGGATGCGCAGGTCGACGACGGCCGCGTCGTGGGCACCTGCGCCCGGGGGAGTCGCAAGATCGTCTACCGGACGCAGGCCGCGGCCGCGCCCGCTTCCAGGCCGATGCTCACCGAATGCCGGGACGGCAGTACGCCGGCGGGCGGCGTGTGCAAGCCTTGAGGCTGGCACGTGGGCATCGGCGTCCGCGCCGGTGCCACGCCCGTGTCAAGGCCTCTTCGGCTTTAGGAAGCCCGGCGCGTTCTCGTCCTGCCCGGGCACCCCGGCGTCGGACGTCGACGCGCCATCCGGATCGAGCAAATCCTGGTGGATCTCCGGCTCCATCACGTGGCGGTCCTCGTTCTTCGGGCTCGGCACGGGGGTCGGGGTCGTCGAATCCGTCATGGTAGGCATCTCCGCGCAAAGGATCGAACCTAAGGTAAGGCGACCCGCGGCCGGGCGCTGTAGGAGGGTGCCGGAGGCCCGGCGTGGCGGCGGGAGGTCGCGCCGCGACGCGCCATGGATACAAATGCAAACTAACAGTTTGCAATCCGGCAGGATTGTGCGAAAAACGCGCGATGTGTATGAAATTGTTCGTGCTTTCGATTTCAGGACGGACCGGGGACGACGGTGAGGCCGCGCATGTCGGGACGTGATCTGCCCATCGACTTGGCGGCGTTCGACGTCGGTCTCTCCCGGCTGGCGGTGGCCACCGCCGAGCGCAGCGACGCCGAGATCCACCGCTGCGTCGGCGAGGTGTTGCGCCTGGTGCGCGACCACCTGCAGATGGATGTGGTGTTCGTCTCCCGGTTCGAGAACGGCCGGCGTGTCTTCCGCCACGTTGAGCAGGACGCGAACCCTCCCCTGCTGGCGGTCGGCAACTCCGACCCCCTGGAGATGAGCTTCTGCCAGCGGGTGGTAGACGGCCGGCTGCCGGAACTGGTGAACGACGTGGCCGCCCTGCCCAACCTCGACGAACTGCCGCCGTTGCCGTTTCGCATCGGTGCCCATCTCAGCACGCCCCTCGTGTTGGGCAACGGCGAGGTGTACGGCACGTTCTGCTGCTTCAGCTTCACGCCCGACGGACGCCTGGGGGAGCGCCATCTCAAGCGCCTGCGCATGGCCTCGGAGATGACGGCTCGCCTGATCGAGCGTTCGAGTGCAGACTTCGCCTGACGGTCGACCGGTCGACCGCTTCGTGGGGCGGACCATGCGAATCCATCCATTTCCCGTGCTTCTGACGTGGACGTGTCTCTTGTTCGGGGCGCCATCGCGCGCGTCCACGCCCGTGCCGCCGCCGGCGCCGGGCCTCGCGCCGGGAACGCTGTACGTGAAGCACCACCGCGAGAGCGTCGAGGGACGGTTGTCGGCGTGCGGGCTGGAGTTCGCGGCCATCGCCATCGACCACAGCACGCGCCGGGGCGCGCCGGTCAAGCTCGCCGGACGCTACGAGCTGCGCGTCTGGCCGCAGGGCGTGCCGGGCTATTCGCTCAAGCTGGGGCTCTACGACGGCCTGGCCTGGGACCACCCCGCGGCACCGCACAACGCCGTCGTGCGCGCGCCCCGGGGCGCCGCGCCGCGCCGGCCCATGCGACTGGACGCGGAGAATCCCGGCCACGCCCTGTTCTTCGATGCGCTGGACGACACGTTCGCCACCACCTTCGCCTCGATCGTCGAAGACCGGACGTTCGTCGTCGCCTTCAACCGCGCCGCCGGCGAGCAGGACGTGACGGCGGTGATCGACGTCCAGGTTCTCGCCACGCGCACGCACGACGGCCGCGCCGTGCCGGAGCTGACGACCGAGACCGGCGACGATTTCCGGGCCTGCGCGAACGAACTGTTCAAGGCCTCGGGCCGTCCGCCGCCCCCGGCGCGGCCCCAGCGTCACCCCAGTCCCGCGACGTGACGGAACTGTCCGGCGCGCCGAGGAACCGGACGTTGCGCGCGACCGTCGCCTTCGTGGTGTCGGTGTGCGTCGCGCTGGTGGCCGTCAACGCCTGGCTGATCTGGAAGTCCCGCAGCGCCGACTTCCGGCAGGCCGCGGTCGCCACGACCAACCTCACGCGCGCCGTCTCGCAGCAGATGAACGCCATGTTCTCCGAGGTCGGCCACGTCATCGACAACCTCGGCTACGAACTCGAACGCGCCGACATCACCCCCGCCACGCTGGAGCGCCTGCAGCCGGTGCTGGTCAACCAGGTCGCCACCATCGAGCAGATCCACGGCCTGTTCGTCTACGACGCGGCCGGGCGCTGGATCGCGCACTCCGAGCCGTTGGCGAACCCGAACGCCAACAATGCCGATCGCGCCTATTTCATCCACCACCGCGACAACGCGAGCAAGCGCTGGCGCATCGGCACGCCCATCGTGAGCCGTTCGACCGGGGTCTGGATCATCACGGTGTCGCGCCGCATCGACGACGCCGAGGGACGCTTCGCCGGCGTCGTGCTCGCCACCGTGCGGCTGGACCACGTGCTGCGGCTGATGGGCGAGTTCGACATCGGCGAGCGCGGGGCCATCGCGCTGATCGAGGCCGACGGCACGATCATGGCGCGCCTGCCGTTCGCCCAGGAGGACCTGGGCAAGAGCATCGTCGGCTCGTCGCTCTACGCTACGCTGAGCACGAAGCGCGTCGGCACGGTGGAGACGCGCTCCCCGGTGGACGGCGTGCAGCGCCTGGTCAGCTTCCAGCACCTGTCCGACCACCCGCTGCTGATGGCGGTGGCCATGGCCGAGGACGACCTCCTTCACGACTGGAAGACCGCCAGCATCATCCAGAGCGCCTGGATCCTGTCGCTGTGCGTGCTCATCGCCGTGGCAGGAAGCCGCATCGTCGCCCTGGTCCGCCTGCGCGGGCGCACCGAACGCAGCCTGCAGCAGGCCCACGGCGAGCTCGAGCGGGCCAACGCGCAGCTCGCCGAGCTGGCGCGCAACGACGGCCTGACGGGGCTGTTCAACCGGCGCCACTTCGACCAGCAGTTCGACCTCGCCCTGCGCCAGGCGGCGCGCCACGACCACCCGCTCGGGCTGGTCATGATCGACGTCGATTTCTTCAAGCGCTACAACGATCTGTACGGCCACCCGGAAGGGGACCGCTGCCTGCAGCAGGTGGCCGCCGCGATCCGTTCGGCCGTGCGCAGGCCGGGCGACATCGTCGCGCGCTATGGCGGCGAGGAGATGGTGGTGCTGCTGCCCGACACCGACGATGCCGGCGCGGTGACCGTGGCCGAGGGCATCCGCGCGGCGGTGCTGGCGCTCGCCATCCCGCACGAGGGCAATCCGCTGGGCCGCGTGTCGATCAGCGCCGGCGTCGCCGCCCGCGCCGTCGGCGACCACGCGGTGGGCGGCATGGGCCTGCTCAAGCGCGCCGACATGGCGCTCTACGCGGCCAAGGCCGCCGGCCGCAACACGGTGGCCATCCTGCATCCGCAAGTCGGCGGCGCGGCCGCCGCGCCGGACTGATCCGGGCGCGTGCGCGGCCAGGCGCGCGCTCGACACTGAATTCTTTTCAAGTATTTCCACCCCCTGCCGATAGTGGATGCAACGGCCCTGATGGCCTGGCAAGGCGGCAACATGAAGGGTGTGGTTTTCCGGGAATTCATCGAGATGGTCGAGGACGGCTTCTCGCCGGCCATGGCCGACGCGATCATCGAGGCGTCCGACCTGTCGACGGGGGGCGCGTACACCTCGGTGGGCACCTACGACCATCGCGAAATGGTGCAGCTCGCGACGCACCTGAGCGCGCGCACCGGCATCGCGCTGCCGACGCTGCTCCATGCCTTCGGCAAGCACCTGCTGGGACGCTTCGCGGTCATGTTCCCGGCCTACTTCGAGGGCCGCCAGGGCACCTTCGACTTCCTGGCGATCCTGGACAACAAGATCCATGTCGAGGTCAAGAAGCTCTACCCGGACGCCGAACTGCCCGTCTTCGACCACAGCTTCGAGGACCCCGGCGTCATGGCGTTCGTCTACCGTTCGAAGCGGCCTTTCGCGGACCTGGCCCACGGGCTGATCGACGGCTGCATCGCGCATTTCCAGGAGCCCATCACCGTCGAGCGCGAGGACCGCCCCTGCGAGAGCGGCTCGCACGCGCGCTTCGTGCTGCGAAGGACGGTCGATGCATCCCCATCCTGAGCAGGCCCTGCTCGAGCGCCGCCTCGCCCGCGCCGACAGCGCGCGCCGGCAGGCCGAACGGCTGCTGGAGGAAAAGAGCCTGGCGCTCTACGAGGAAGGCCAGCGGCGCGAGTCCGCGGTCGTCGCGCTGCGCGACAGCGAGGAACGCTACCGCCTGCTGGTGCAGCTGTCGCCCGACGCGATCCTGGTCGAGTCGGAAGGCCGGATCGTCTATGCCAATCCGGCCGCGTGCCGGCTGTTCGCCGCCGACGGTGCCGAGGCGCCGTGGCCGACCGGCCGCGACCTGGTCTCGCTGGCCACCCCGGCCTGCCGTGACGGGGTGCGCGCCACCCTCGAGGCCCTGCAAGCCGGCACGGAGGTGGTCGGCAGCGAGGAAGCCGTGCACGCGCTGGACGGGCGCGCCGTCGACGTGGCGGTCACCCGCATCGCCTTCAGCCACCGGGGCCGGCCCGCGGTGCAGATGATCGCGCGCGACATCTCCCAGCGCCGCCGGCTGGAGAAGCAGCTGCTGGAGCAGGCCACCCACGACGCCCTGACCGGCCTGCCCAACCGACTGCTGCTGCGCGAGCGGCTGAGCGCGGAGGTCTTGGCGGCGCGCCGCGACGCCTACCCGGTGTGGGTCGTTTTCATCGACCTCGACCGCTTCAAGTTCATCAACGACAGCCTCGGCCACGGCGCCGGCGACCTGGTCCTCAAGCGGGTGGCCGACACCCTGCGCGCGGCCACGACGCCGCAGGACACGGTGGCCCGGCTCGGTGGCGACGAGTTCGTGCTGGTGATCCCCGACCGCCGGGGCGACCTCGACATGGCGCGCTTCCTGGACGGGCTCATGGCCCTGCTGGTGCGCCCGACCGAGGTCGCGGGACGCCGCCTGTCGCTGACCTGCAGCATCGGCGTGGCCGGTTTCCCCGACGACAGCCAGTTGCTGGAGGACCTGGTGGAGAAGGCCGACATCGCGATGTACTGCGCCAAGCAGCAGGGCCGCAACAACTGGCAGTTCTTCGCCCCCGCCATGCAGGAGGCACTGCACGACCGGGTGCACATCGAGGCGGCGCTGCACACGGCGCTCGACCACAACGAGCTGTTCCTGCACTTCCAGCCGCAGCTCTCGGGCGGCGGGGAACAGATCCTGGGCGTGGAAGCGCTGCTGCGCTGGCGGCATCCGACGCTGGGCATCGTGATGCCCGACCGCTTCATCCCGCTGGCCGAGGAGAACGGCCTGATCGTCCCCATCGGCGCGTGGGTGCTCCGGATGGCCTGCCTGCAGTGCCGGGCATGGCAGGAGACCGGTTTCCCGCAGCTTCGCCTGGCCGTCAACCTGTCGCCGCGCCAGTTCGCCCAGCCCGATTTCGTCGACTACGTCGCCCAGGTGTTGCGCGAGAGCGGCCTGCCGGCGCACTTCCTGACCCTGGAGCTGACCGAGAACCTGCTGATGGCCGATGTCGAGGCCTCGATCCGCAAACTCGGCGAACTCAAGGCGCTGGGCCTGAAGTTGTCGATCGACGACTTCGGGACGGGCTATTCGGGCCTGTCCTACCTGAGGCGCTTTCCGGTGGACGAGCTGAAGATCGACCGGTCCTTCGTGCGCGACATGGTGGGCGACGACGAGAGCGCCTCCATCGTGCGGGCGATCATCTCGCTGGCCCACAACCTCGACCTGCGCGTCATCGCCGAAGGCGTCGAGACGGTCGAGCAGATCGACTACCTCCAGCGCAACGGTTGCGACGAACTGCAGGGCTACTACTTCAGCCGCCCGCTGGCCGCGATGGACTGCCGCAGCTACCTCGACGCAGGCGGCGAAGCCGGCCTCCACGCGGCGGACCTGGCCCGCCAGGCCGTGCTGGCGACGCCGGCGTGACGGCCTGGCCCGCGCGATCTGCCGGCGCGGACCGGGGCGGTCAGCGCCCTTCGATGCGGAACAGCGTCGTCGGCAGCGCGGTGCCGCTGGCGGGCTTGAACCAGTTCATGTCCTGGATGCGCGAACTCGTCACGTAGACCGCGCCGTCCGGCCCCTCCGCGAGCGTGTCGGGCCAGCGCAGCGCCGCGTCCTTGACCCACATTCGCAGCGGCGCCGAGACGCTGTCACGGACCTTCACGGCATCGTCTTCCGGCGCCGTCACGTACATCCGCCCGTCGCGGCCGATGAGCAGGCCGTCGGCCGGACCGTTCTCGCCCACGCGCGCGACCCGCGCCGCCAGCTGCGTCGGCGGCAGGGCGGCATCGGTCAAGGCCGCCGTCGGCACGGCGTACAGCGTGCGGCCCTTGATGGCCTGCCAGTACAGCGTGGCGCCGTCGGGCGACAGCGCGATGCCGTCGGCCGCGAACTCGACCGCGCGCCCGTCCGTGCGGCGCAGCACCCGGCCGTCCGCCTTGACCAACACGTCCTTCTCCGGCTGGGTGCGCGGATCACCGTCGAGCACGCGACGCGCGCGCCCCGTCGAGAGGTCCACCACCACCAGCGCGCCCTTGGCACCGGAATCGGTGAGGTAGGCGTGGCGACCGTCGGGGCTGAAGCGCACGTCGTTCAGGTAGCTGCCCTGCGGCGCGATGCTCTCGTCGAACGGCACCGTCAGCACGGCCCGGTTGGTCGCCAGGTCGATCTTGACCAGCTTGGGGCCCATGGGCACCAGCGCGCCCTGCGCGGGCGCGGCGGCGTCGAGCACCCAGACGTTGCCCTGGCGGTCGGCGACCACGCTCTGGACGCACACCCAGTGCTCGCGTGGATTCAGCTCGTCCTTGCGAGCATTGCGCCAGGCATTCCAGCGCTCGTCGGGAAAAGCACGGGTCGAGCCGTCCTTGAGGACCTCGGCCACCGACACCGGCGCGTCCTCGGTCCAGCGCGGGAAGTTCACGAAGATCCGGCCGTCGCGCGAGACAGTGACGCCGGTCACCTGGTGGTCGAAGCGGGCCACGGTCTGCAGCCGGGTCCCGGTCGATGCCGTGGGCGGACCCGGCAGCGCCCCAGGGGTCGCGGGCGTCTGGGCACAGGCGGAGAGCAGGAGGGCCGCGGACAGCGCGGCGAGCGGGAGGGCGAAGCGCATGGCGTGACGACCGGAAGCGGTGGCGGACGAACGACTCATTTCGCGCTGGCGGCCTGCGCGCCGGGCTGGCCGATCTTCTGGGCCGCCGCGTGGTGCGCCTTCAGCTTGGGCAGCATCTTGACGGCGAAGGCCTTGACCTTGGGCTGTTCGCCCTTTTCGGCACGCTCCTCGTACATCTTGATGTCGGTGTCGTGGTGGTCGAACGCGACCACCTTCATGTAGTTCTCGTCGAACTCGGCGGCGTTCATCTTCGACATCTTGTTGAGTTCGGCCTTCTCGCCGTCGGGCATGTTGCGCGGCAGGCGCAGGGGCAGGGCCTGGGCGATGGCCTTGAGTTCCTCGCTGGCCGCCGTGTGGTCCTTCACCAGCATCGCCGCGTAGCGCTTGATCTCGGCGTTCTGCGACTTCTTGGCCGCCATCTTGGAGGCCTCGATCTCGAACAGCCCGCCGCCGGCGGCCTTGAGCATGAATTCGCGATCGTCCTCCGACAGGGACTTCGCCTCCAGGGTCTGGGCGTGGACGGCGGTGGTGGTGGCGGCGAAACCGCCGGCGAGGGCGGCGGCGACCAGGAGTGCCGCCAGCCGGGGATGCGATGAGGTCATGGATGTCTTTCTTGGGGGCGTCTGGATGAAGGCATTCCGGAAATCCGGAGTGGATGCCGGGAGGCTCGCGCGGCCGCCCGGCCCCACCCGTGAGCCGATCCGCATTCCACCTGTAGGCGTCCGGCCGGCGCCATGACGGCCACGAGCCCACGCGGGGCGGCGCGCCGCCCGGTCTCAGTCGCCGGCGCGGGTGAACCGGTGCAGCGCGCGCACCAGGTCCGACTGCGTCAGGATGCCCACCAGGCGCTGCTCGGCATCGATGACCGGGAGGTGGTGATGGCCGCCCTCGGAAAACAGCGGCACCAGCTCGGCCACCGGCCGCGACGCGCTGGCCACGCGCACCTGCCGCGTCATGAGCTGCCCCACCGCTTCGGGCTTGCTCGAATGCACGGCGCCGTCGCGCCGGATGAGCGCGCGCAGCCGCTCGCCCAGCCCGTCGCGCGCGTCCAGGTCGGCGTGGCGCATGAAATCCCCCACCGTCACGATGCCGACCACCCGCCGGGTCCGGTCGATCACCGGCAGCGCCTTGACGCGGTGGCGCCGCATCAGCCCCCACGCCTCGTCCAGGCCGGTGCCGAACTGCACGGCGATCGGCTCGCTCGACATGACGTCGGCACAGGTCAGCCGCCCGAAGCTGCGCTCGTACGCGGCGGCCTCGGCGTCGTTGAGCAGGCGCTCGAGGTCGCCGCGCCCGACGTCCAGCACCTGGTTGTAGCGCGCCAGCGCGGCATCGAGGTCGGCGCCCGAGAAGCGGCTGCCCGAGGCCGCCGCCGACGAGGGCGAGGCGGCGCCCGCGGGTGCGTGTGGGTAGCGCCGCCCGGTCAGTTCGTTGTAGAGCATGCCCGCGAGCACCAGCAGCAGCGAATCCACCAGCATCGGGAACACCGCGAAGCCGAAGCCGACCGGCCCGGTCGCGGCCAGCAGCGCGGTCGCGCCCCCGGGCGGGTGCAGGCAGCGCAGCGTGAACATGACGGCGATCGCCAGCAGCACCGCCACCGCGCCGGCGACGACCGGGTCGCCGATGAGCCGCGCGCATGCGGCGCCCACGAGCGCGGAGCCGACGTTGCCGCCCACCACCGCCCATGGCTGGGCCAGGGGACTGCCCGGCACCGCGAACACCAGCACCGCGCTGGCGCCCAGGGGCGCCGCGAGCCACGGCGAACCGGCCTGGACGCTGCCGATGAACCAGCGCGCGACCAGCGCCGTCACGAGGATGCCGATGCCCGCGCCGACGAAGGCGCGCCAGCGTTCCCGTGCGTCGACCGGCGAGCGCACCGGCGCGAGGCGCGCCATCCACGCGCGCCCGGAGCCGGCCCACGATCGCCCGGCTGCGTCCGGGCGCCGCGTGGGACGCGACCTCACTCGGCGCGGATGTCGTTGGCCCGGACCACCTCGCCCCACAGCTTGAAGTAGTCCTGCGTCAGCTTGGCGAGCTGCTCGGGCGTGCCGCCGCCGGGCTCGTCGCCACGATCGACGATGCCCTTGGTGATGGTCGGGTCCTTGAGGGCCGTGTTCATGGCCGTGTTGGCCTTCTTGACGATGTCCGCCGGCAGGCCCGGGGGGCCGTACAGGCCGACGAAGGAGATCAGCTCGAAGTTCTTGAGCCCGACCTCCGCCGCCGTGGGCACGTCGGGGAACGCCGGCACGCGCTGGGCGCCGGTGACCAGCAGCGGGCGCAGCTTGCCCGAGGTGATGAACGGCGCCATGACCGAGGCGGCGTCGAACATCGCGCTCACGCGCCCGGCGATCAGGTCGATCGTGGCCGGGCTGCTGCCCTTGTAGGGCACGTGGTTCATCTTGGGCTTGCCGATGCGCTCGCGGAACAGCTCCATGCTGGCGTGCGTCAGGCTGCCCGGACCGGCCGAGGCGTAGTCGATGCCGTCCTTGTTGCTCTTGACCCACTCGACGAACTCCTTGAAGTTCTTCGCCGGCACGGTGGTGGGAACCGCCAGCACCAGCGAGGACTGCAGCAGCAGGCCGATCGGCGTGAGCTTGAGCGGGTCGGCCATGGCCGTGTTGCGGTAGGTGTGCGGATTGAGCGTGATGTTGCCGTTGCCCACCAGCAGGCGGTAGCCGTCGGGCGGAGCCTTCATCACGTTGTCGGTGCCGATGTTGCCGCCGGCGCCGGCGCGGTTGTCGATCACCACGCCCTGACCCAGCACGCCCTGCATGCCGGCGGTGACCATGCGGCCGGCGAAGTCGGTCTGGCCGCCGGGCGGATAGCCCACCACCAGCGTGACCGCGCGGGTCGGCCAGGTGCCCTGCGCCAGGGCCCCCGTGGGCGCGACGGCCCCGGTGGCGGCGGCGAGGCCCAGGCCCACCAGCTGGCGCCGGGAGATCGGGAAGGATTCGTTGTGTGCGGGCATGAGGATGTGTCTCCGAAGGAAAGGACGACCGTGTGCGGTCGGGGTCCGGCGGCGCGCGCGCGGCCCGGGCGACGCCCGGGGCGTTCGCGCCGACCCTGGAAAATAACTGAAGCCCGCCGGGCGCACAACGCGCGTGCTGGTAATCCCCCGCGCCACCACCACCGCCGCCGCCGTCCGGCCCCGCTCAGGCCGGTGCGACGTCGCCGACCTCGCGCGCCGCCGCCAGCATGGCCTCGAAGTCGGCCGGCGGCAGGGGTCTGGAGAACAGGTAGCCCTGGCACAGCAGGCAACCGTTGCGCGCCAGGAAGCGCTGCTGCTCGACGGTCTCCACACCTTCGGCGATCAGCTCGACGTCGAGGTTGCGCGCCATCCCGATGATGGTCTGCACGATCAGCTCGACCTTCGGGTCGCGCCCGATGCCGCCGACGAAGAACTTGTCGATCTTCACCTGGTCCAGCGGCAGCTGCGTCATGTAGGACAGCGACGAGTAGCCGGTGCCGAAGTCGTCCATGGAGAAGCGGATGCCCAGCGCGCGCAGGCTGCGCATCTTGGCGATGGTCGCCTCGACCTGGCTCTGCAGCAGGCTCTCCGTGAGTTCGAGCTTGAGCCGGGTCGGGTCGGCGCCGGTGTCCTGGAGCACCTGGCGCACCTGCGCCACGAAGTCGTCGCGCCGGAACTGCCGCTCGCTGACGTTGACCGCCAGATCCAGGTGGCGATGGCGCGGCGTGCGGTCCCAGGCCCGCAGCTGGCGGCAGGCGGTCGCCAGCACCCAGGTGCCCAGCGGCACGATCAGGCCGGTCTCCTCGGCCACCTCGATGAACTCGCCCGGCGCCACCAGCCCGCGCCGGGGGTGCCGCCAGCGCACCAGCGCCTCCGCGCCGACCACCGCGCCCGTGTGCGTGACCTGGCTCTGGTAGTGCAGTTCGAACTGCTCCCGCTCCAGCGCCTCGCGCAACTCGGCCTCCAGCGCGGAGCGGTTGGCGATGGCCGCCTCCATGGCCGGCTCGAAGCAGCGCAGCGCGTTGCCCCCCGACGTCTTGGCGTAGTACATCGCGATGTCCGCGCGCTTGAGCAGGTCCTCGAGCGAGCGCTCGCGGCGGTCGAACAGCACCACGCCGAGGCTGCAGGTGCCCCGGTGCGACACCCGGCCCATCAGCAGGTACGGGCCGTCGAGGGAGGCCAGGATGGCGTCGCCGACGGCCTGAGCCCGGCCCTGCGCCGCGTCGGGGTCGGTGCCCAGGCCCTGCAGCATCACCACGAACTCGTCGCCGCCCAGGCGGGCCACGGTGTCGCGTTCGCCGACGCACGCGCGCACGCGGTCGGCCACCTGCTTGAGCAGGTCGTCGCCCATGGCGTGTCCCATGGCGTCGTTCAGCAGCTTGAAGTGGTCCAGGTCCAGGAACAGCAGCGCGCCGTGGCCGTCCTGTTCGACCTCGACCGCGCGCGCCATGCGATCGAGCAGCAGGCGCCGGTTGGGCAGGCCGGTCAGCGCGTCGTAGAAGGCCAGCTGCTCGATGCGGTGGCGCGCCTGCTCGGCCTGGGTGATGTCGCGCAGGATCACGATGCAGCCGGGACGGCCGTCGCCCTCGGAGGACTTGCGCGACACCGAGATCTCGAAGAACGCCGTCTCGCCATCGATCTCGCGCCAGAAGCGCCGGCCGCGCGAGGCACCCTGGGCGCCGGCCTCGGCCAGCGCGGACGCGACCTGCGCCGCCGCCTCGGGCGCGAACAGCTCGTCGATCGATCGCCCCACCGGCCGCGCGTGGGCCACGGCGGGGCGCGTCGCCCCCGGCGCGTGGAAGCGCCGGCAGCGACCGTCGGGGTCGATCTCCAGCAGCGTGTCGGGCAGCGCGTCGAGCGTGGCCTGCAGCTGCGCCTTGCGCTCGATGATCTCGGCCGTGTGGCGCCGCCGCTCGGTGATGTCCTGGTAGATGCAGACCAGGCCGCCGTCGGGCGTGCGGTTCTGGGTCGAGCGGATCACGCGGTCGTCGGGCAGCCGCAGTTCTTGCTCCAGCGACGCGGCGTCGGCGGGCGGGCCGCGCACGTCGCTGCGATAGACCGAGGTCATCTCCACGAACGGGCGGAACGGCCGTCGCGGGCCGGTGAGCTCGCGCGCCCAAGGGAACATCGCCAGGAAACGGCGGTTCCACACCAGCAGCCGGTCGTCGGCGTCGAGCAGGACGAAGCCCACCTCCATCGCGCCCAGGGCCTGGTCGAGCGTCGCCGTCGAGCGCCGCAGCGCCAGGTTGGCCTGCCACTGGCGGCGCAGGCGCAGGTGGGTGAACACCGCCACGGCCAGGGTCAGGCCGATGAAGGCGATCGCCAGCGCCGCGATGGCGTCGCGCTCGCGGCGCCAGTCGGCCAGGGCGAACCCCAGCGGGATGCTGGCCGTCACGACGACGTCGCGGTGCAGGGTGTGGCGTGCCGCCACCAGGGCCGGCAGGCCGCTCAGGCGCGCGGGCGCCGGCGCGGGCGTGCCGGCGCGGGCGACCAGCGCCTCCAGGCGGCGCGCCACGGACCGCGTCGCCGGGGACGCCACGGCGTCCCGCGGCTCCCGGCTCAGGTGCGAGGGCAGGTTCGCCACCAGGACGCCGCCCTCGCGCTCGAGCGTCACCTCCAGCCCGGGGATGTCCGCGCCCTGCACCAGGATGGCGGCCAGCGGCGCGACCTCCAGTTCGGCGACCGCCGCGATCCGCCCCCCGTGGACGCCCGGCAGGAAGCGCCCGAAATAGAGCACCTGCTGCGAACTCGACCGGCTGATCGCCGGCTCGCTGATGACCAGGGTGGAGATCGGCTCGGCCAGGATGCGCTCGACGAAGCCGCGCGGCAGGCCGCCGGAGCCGGGTCCGGCGCGCGGGTCGGACGAGGCGAGCACCTCGCCCGTCGCGGAGAACAGCGCGAGGTGACGCACCAGCAGGTTCTGGCGGACCGCCGCGCCCATCGCGCGGGTGGCGCGCCCGGCCTCGTCGGGCCGCAGCGTCGCGCCGGCGGCCGGGACCATCTCTCCCAGGCTGGCCAGCAGCACGTCCACGCCCAGCACGTTGCGGTTGAGCGCCGCCTGCGCGCCGCTCGCGAAACGCTCCGCCTGGCGCTGCGCCCCGGCGAGCGCGCGGCCGTGCAGGTTCCAGGTGAAGAACGCCGCGCTGACGCCGATCGCCAGCGCGATGCAGCCCGCGATGCCGTAGATGATGGCCGCGTACCGGCGCGACGCCCCGCCGCTCACTGGCCCACCGGTGCCTTGACGCCCAGCGTCTGCGCGATCGTGCGGTTCCACAGCCGGGCGCAGGAAGCGCCGCAGCGCTGCACCTAGCGCGGCAGGATCTCGCGCTCGAACACCGCGCGGCGGCGCTCCTGGTCGGCCTGCGACGGCCACACCACGAGCGGCGCGCGCGACGCGCCGGGGCGGCAGTCGGGGCCGGGTCCGCAGGCCGGCTCGCGCCCCGTCTCGCGCTCGGATTCGTCCCAGATGGCGCCTTCGAGCCGTGGCAGTTCGTCGCGCAGCAGCCCGCGCAGGTCCTCCGGCAGGGCCTGCCAGGCGTCGCGGTTGGCGGCGAAGAGCGCGATCCCCCAGCTGACCGGCATGGCGTAGACGGTCCGGGCGAGTTCGTGCAGGCCGATCACGCGGCCCGACATCGCCCCGGTGACGGCGCAGCTGGTCTGGCCCGAGCGCATCGACGCCACGATCTCCCCGAACGAGGTGGACACCGGCGTGGCGTCCAGGGCGGCGACGAAGTCGGCCTGCGTCGGAGAAGACACGCGGATCCGGCGCCCGCTGAGCTCCTTGAGCGAGGTGACCCGGTCGGCGCAGAAGAACACCTGCGCCGGGTAGATGTAGACGGCGAGCAGTTCGAGCCCGTGGCGCTCGCGCAGCGCCTGGGCGAGCTGCGGACGGAACGCGGTCACGACGCGGCGCAGCGTGGCCACGTCGGGGCTCAGCCCGGCGAGGTCGGGCGCGCCCAGCTCGGGGTGCTGCGCGACCACCTGCCCCAGCAGCGCCGTGCCGAACGGCACCACGCCCAGTTGCATCAGGGTCAGCATGTCCTGTCCCGGCACGCCGGCGCGGTCGAAGGGCACGATGTCCGCGCCATAGCGCCCGCCGCTGCGCCGGGAGAGTTCGCGGGTCCAGAAGGGCTCCTCGTGCAGCACGAACTGGTTCACGCCCGCCAGGCCGCCCACGATGCGCAGCTTGAGCGGCTCCTGCGCGTGGACGGCGCCGCAGGCAGCCATCGCCATCCACCCCGCCAGGACCAGCCGGCGGACGCGGCCCGTCGCACCGGGCCCGCGGCCTGGACGATCTGCCCGATGAATGTTCATGCCTGCCCTTCTCGACCGCCTCGCGTGCGCGCCCGACGGAATTCCCATCGGCGCGAGCGACGGCCGGCTGCGAATCGCCGTCTCCGATCCGGGCCGATTTTTTATGAGATCAGGCGAACAAGCATCCGTTGAAACGTGAAATCGCGGATTTAATTATTTGGTGAATCCTTTCGGATTAGACCTTTGCGGTTCGCCGGAATCACGGTGTCGGGCACCCGGCGCGGCCCCTCGCGGCCGGCGGAAACTGCCGCAGCATCAGGTGGCCCAGGCGGGTCACGCCATGGACGGTGGCCGTGCGCGATCGGATGCCGCCCGGGTGCACGGTGGCGGCCGCGACCGTGGCGCTCAGGTGGCCGGCGAGCATCAGGACCTCGACGGCGTCGACCTCCTCGACGGCGGTGATGGCGATGGGCAGGGTCCGGGTGGCCAGGCGATGGAGCAATTCGAGTGTCATGCGAGGAAGACGCGGGCCGGACGCGATCGGATTCGCGCGCGACGCCCGATCCGTGACGCAATGCCGCAAGCGGCGCCCCATTGACGCCTGGCGGTTCCACGGGGTCGATGTCCGGCGGCGCGATCCGCCGATCGCCCCGGCGGCCTCAGGTCGGGTTGATGCTGCGCTGCGCGATGAAGATCTCGACGAGCAGCAGCAGGTAGGTGGCCACCAGGCCGAGCATCGCCAGGATGAACAGCACCGCGACCGGGCGGTCGAAGCGGAATTCGAGTTCGTTGCCCAGGAACAGCGAAGCGATCAGCACGCACACCAGGATCGCGCAGCCGGCGCCGGCGGAGACGGCGGCGTTGATCACCTTGGCGCGCCGGTTGAGGGTGGCGAGTTCCTCGTCGATCGCGGCGCGCTGGATGGCGTCGGACCCGAGGCGTTCGAGGTCGTCGCGGCGCTTGAGGGTGCGGTCGTTGACGCGCGCGAGCCGGTTGGTGAGCACGGTGAGCGTGCCGCCGAGGGCGGCGAGCATGAACGCCGGCCCGACGGCCAGCTGGATGACGTGGGAGGTGTCGGCGAGGATCGAGAGCATCGGCGCGGCGTTCCCGGGTTCAGCGCGCGGCGGGAGCGAGCCGCGCGAAGTCGGCGTCCAGGCGCGCGAGCGACGCCGCGATCCGCGTGCGGTGCTCGCCGATCCAGTCGTCCTGCAGGGCCACGCGCCGATTCGACGCCGCCAGCATGCGTTCCATCTCCGCGGGCTGCGGGCCCCCGGCGGTCCGGCGGTTGCGCACGATGGCCACCGGGTCGAGCGTGGCGCGAAAGGCGGCCTCGGACATCGGCAGCACGGGCGTGAAGTCCGAGCCCTTGACGGTCTCGGCGTAGATGCGCTGCGCCTCGGCATAGGGAAAGGCCAGCGGCCGGATGTCCTTGGCCTTGGCGTACTCGACCACCTCGGAGGCGAAGTGATGGCCGACGCGAAACGGCAGCCGGTGCTCGCGCATGAGGACGTCGGCCAGCTCCTGCGAGGCGGTCCAGTCGCTGTTGAGTTCCTCCAGCGCGCGCGCGGGATCGATGACCAGGGCGTCCAGGATGCGGCGCCAGTTGTCCAGCACGCCGATGGCGCTGCGCACCATCGCGGTGTTGGCGCGCACCTCCTTCGGATCGCTCATGCCCGGCGGGATGTTGTGGGCCTGGATCGCTGCGCCCATGGCCAGCGTCAGCGCGGTCGACGCGTCGCGCCGGGTGCTGTTGAGCAGGCCGGGATTGCGCTTCTGCGGCATGGCGCTGGAGACGTAGGTGTTGCCGCCGCCCTCCGCCAGGAGGATCCAGGGCCGGGCCTGGGCGTACTGCGTCATCACGTCCTCCATGAAGGCGCCGGCGTGCAGGGCCACCGCCGTGACGAGGGCGCCGGCCTCCACCGGCGCGTCCACGGCCGAGATCTGCGCCGCGTCGTAGGCGTTGTCGACGGTGGCGGCGAAGCCCAGGTAGCCGGCCATGCGGGTGCGGTCGAGCGGCCAGCTGGTGCCGTTGAGCACGGTGGTGCCCATGGGCGAGCGGTCGACGCGGGCGTACGCCTCGCGCACGCGCTGGGCGTCGCGCTCGAGTCCGGCGGCGAAGCCCAGGAGGTAGTGGCCGTAGCTGTTGGGCTGGGCGGCGACACCGTTGGTGTAGTTGGGCACGACGGTCGCGCGGTGGCGCTCGGCCAGGCGCACCAGGGTCGCCGTGGTCCGGTTGAGCGCCTCGCCCAGATCGAGCAGCTCGTCGCGCAGGATGGCCGCGCGCACCGTCGAGAGCATGTCCTGGCTGGAACGCCCGGCGTGCAGGAGCGTGATCTGGGGCCCGGCGGCCTCGATGAGGAGGGGCTCGAAGGTGATGACCAGGGTCGGGCGCTTGCCGCCCGGCCGGTCGCCGTCGGCCAGCACCTTGGCGATGCCGTCGTGCACGAGCGGCGCGAGCGCGCGGTCGAGCAGGCCGTCGTCGGTGTTGATCACCGCGCTGGCCTTGTTGATCTGGCCGAGCCAGAAGAAGTCGTCGTGCCTGGTCCGCGCCTGGGCGGCGGCCTGGGCGGCGACGAGGGAGATCGACAGGGCGGCGGCGAGCGCCAGGGTGGAAAGCTTCATGGAAGGCGCCAGTCTGGAAGGGTCTCGAAGGGGCTGGCCCGACACGACCGCCGGGCCGCCCGCACGATACCAGCGCCCTCCGCCGCGCGGACGCTCAGTAGCGGATGGCGATGTCGCGCACCACCGGGCCGCCCGCGCCGCCGATCTGCGACAGCGCCGCGTTGCCCGAGGTGTTGCCGGACAAGGTGGCCGCGCCGGTGGTCAGCGAGACCGTATAGAGGCTGAAGGGGCCCGTGGCGGCGCCGCGCAGCGCCGCGAGGACCAGGCCGTTGGCGCCACCGGCGATGTCGATCGCCGCCCGCCCGCCCAGCGCGACGCCCAGGGCGCCGACGTTGACCAGCGTGCCGTCGTTGGGCGGGGCCTGGCGCGCGAGCACGCCGGCGTTGCCGTCGATGTCGAACAGGTCCGTGGCGGTGCCGCCGGCGAAGCTGTTGGTGTAGGCACCGGCGACGACCGAGGCCGGCGCGCCGGCGCGGTTGATCGCGCCGTCGGTGGTGGTGGCGCCGGTGTCGACGTTGATGCGCAGGTTCTGGCCGGTCTCGCTGATCACCCGCAGGCGGTCGGCCACCGGGTTGAAGTCGACCGTGAAGCGCGTGCCGGCGAGCCCGGCGTAGGGCAGCGTGGTGTCCGCCGCGTCGGCCGCCAGGGTGCTCGCGAGCGTGGCGGCGCCGGTGTCGGGGTTGACCGTGAGCAGGCGCGCGGCGGTGGTCAGCGCGTAGAGGCGGCCGTTGGCCGGTCGGAAATCCACGCCCAGCACCGCCTCGTTGGGCAGCAGACCGCTGATGGCGACCGGCGTGGACAGCGTGTTGGGCGTCGCCGGCGCGAAGCTCGCGAGGCGCGAGGCGTCGTCCAGCACGTAGGCGCGCGCGGCCGCCGGGGGCACCAGTGCCATGCCCAGCAGCGCCTCGCCGTTGCCGATCGGCCCGACGAGGCGGGCGCCGGCCGTGCCGGTCAGCGGCACGGTGTAGAGCCGCGTCGTGCCGCCCACGCCCAGCGCGGCATAGCCGACGTTGGTGCGTGGGTCGATGTCGAAACCGTTGTTGGTGGCGAAGGTGACGTTCAGGGGCACCGGGTTGGCCAGCGTGCCGTTGTTCGGCGGATCCTGCAGGTAGAGGGTGCCCGACGCGGCCAGGTCGTAGAGCTGCGTGCTGGTCGCGCCGGCGAACGAATTGGTGTAGGCCGAGGCGGTGATGCTGGTCGCCACGCCGTTGATGGCACCGTCGACCACGGCCACGCCGGTGGCGACGTCGATGCGCAGGTTCTGACCGGTGTCGCTGACCAGGCGCAGCCGGTCGGCCACGGGGTTGAAGTCGACGCCGAACTGCGAGCCCGACAGCGCCGTCGAGATCGTCGCGCGGGGCACCAGCACGCCGGTGGTGGCGTCGAGCGTGAAGAGGCGCCCGGTCGAGCCGACGGCGTAGATCAGCCCGTCGGCCGGCCGCACGTCGATGCCCACGATCGATTCGCCCACCGACAGGCCGCTCAGCGGCACGTTGCTGGTGAGGGTGGCCGGCGTCGCGCGGTTGAACGAGATCACCCGGCCCGCGGCCGTGACCGCGACGGCATCGCCCACCACCACCGCGCCGCCCGGCGCGGTCCCGGCACCGCCGTTGTTGTTGTCGTTGTCGTCGCCGCCACCGCACGCCGCGAGGGCGGCCGCCGCGACGAGGGCCAGCGGACGGAGGTTCTTGAATCGGGTCATGTGCGAATCCTGGAAAGAGTGAAAGGAGGCGTCGCGCGTCTTTGTTGGAGTCTTTCTTTCACAGGCGACATCGGTGGGTACTCCCGTTTCAGCCTAACGGATGCATCACCAGCGCCGATTTACGTTTGGTTGCGTCCGGGCGTAGGACAACCATCGCATCGGACGCGCCCTGCTTCTTAGACAGATGCCTTATTTGGAAACAGCGAATCGGTCGTTCGCGCAATGACGCACCGACTGGAAAATTTCGCGTCGCGTCGTTCCGCACGCGCTTTCCACGCCGTCATCACCCATGAATTTCCAACAGCTGCGCTCGGTGCGCGAGGCCGTGCGCAACGGCTTCAACCTGACCGAGGCCGCGCAGGCCCTGCACACCTCCCAGCCCGGCGTGAGCCGGCAGATCCGCGAACTCGAGGACGAGCTCGGCATCGAGCTCTTCGTGCGCGCCGGCAAGCGCCTCACCGGCCTGACCGAGCCCGGCGACCACGTGCTGCCGATCATCGAGCGCGTGCTGATGGAGAGCCAGAACCTGCGCCAGGCCGGCCAGGAGTTCGTCGCCCGGCAGGACGGCGTGCTGTCCGTGGCCGCCACCCATTCGCAGGCCCGCTACGCCCTGCCGGTGGCGGTGCAGGAGTTCCGCGCGCGCTTTCCCAACGTGCGGCTGCACCTGCACCAGGGCTCGCCCGCGCAGGTCGCGCGGATGCTGCTCGAGGGCGAGGTCGACGTGGGCATCGCCACCGAGGCGCTGGCCGACTACCCGCAGCTGCTGGCCCTGCCCTGCTACCGCTGGACGCACTCGGTGATCGTGCCGCCGGACCATGCGCTGCTCGACGCGCCGCTCACGCTGGAGTCGCTCGCGCGCCATCCGCTGATCACCTACGACAACGGCTTCACGGGCCGCACCCGCATCGACGAGGCCTTCGCCAGCCGGCGCCTGGTCCCGCACATCGCCCTGGCGGCCATGGACGCCGACGTGATCAAGACCTACGCCCAGCTGGGCATGGGCGTGGGCATCGTCGCGGGCATCGCCTTCGAAGCCGAGCGCGACACCCAACTGCGCGCCATCGACGCCGGCCACCTCTTCGGCATCAACGTGACCAAGCTGGCCGTCCGACGGGGGAGCTACCTGCGCGGCTATGTCCACGCGTTCATCGAATCCTTCGCGCCGAGCCTGACGCGCGCCGTCGTGGAGGCGGCCGGCCGGGCCGATGGCGCACCGGAGGTCTGAGGCCTGAGACAAGGGACGCTCGCGCCCCGTCCAGGCGTCAGTTCGGCGCCGTGCGGTAGTGCAGCAGGCGTTCCTTGGCGAGCGCCGCGGTCGCGGACCGCTTCGGCATGCCGAGCGAGAATCCATTCGCGCGAGCCGGCACGTCGCCGCCCGCTTTCGACGCGATCGCACGGAAGCCGAGCCATCCGAGCAACACGCCGGCGAGGGCCATGCCCAGCGCGAACACCGGGAGCAGATGGCCCGGCGCTTCGACGGCGGCACCGGGTACGGCGACGTGGGCGACGGCCGGGGCGGCGATCGCCATCGGTGCGGTCCGAGTGTCCGACGGGTCGGACGTCCGGCGGTCGGACGCGGCGTCCTCGACGCTCGATCGCTTCGCCGTCGCCGTCGCCGTCGCCGTCGCCGTCGTGGTGGGCAGCTTGCACAGGGCCAGGGCGTCCATGGCGTCGTTGCACCCGGCCGGCTTCGCGACCGGCCGGATCGGGGCCGCGACGCTGCGGGGCGCCGCGGCGCGCGATTTCTGCGCCACCGCCACCGCCACCGCTTCGCGCTTCGCGCCGTCGGTCCGGCCCGTCGCCTGACCCGTCACCGGGAACATCGACATCGCGCCCAGCACGATCGCACCGAGCGTCATGCTCCCGACCCCATTTCCGCACCGTCCGGACAGCCATTTCATTTGTCGCACTCCAATCGTCCTTGAAACCCGTTGAACACCGTGTGACCGGTCTGGATCCCCGGCACGTGGTGCCTTGCGATCTCGCCACGGGCGAATCGATCCGGTGCCTGAATGTTAGGGGTCGCCTCCGGTCGCGACCGTCCGAAGTGAGGCGTCAACACCGCCCAGTTCGGCCGATCGACGGCCGGGGGCAGCGGCGCCCGGCGCGGTCGCCCACCGGGGCGCGGCGGGCGCGCCGGACGCCTCAGCCGGCGATGCCGAACCCGGTGTCGAAGGTGCCCGCGACCTGCAGCGGCTGCCGGATGAGGCCCACCTGGCGGTAGAAGTCGGCCGTCGCCTGCTGGTCGCGCACCACCTGCGCGTCGATCGCCACCCACTTCTGCTGGCGCCGCTCGAACTGCAGGCGGGCCGCCTCGGGCGGGATGCCGATGATCCGGGCGAGCGTGGCGGAGAAGGCCTCGACATTGCGGTACGACCAGGCCTGCGCGCGCACCACCCGCTGCAGGAAGTCCTGCAGCGCCGGCCGCCGCTCGGCGATGGCCCGGTCGGTCGCGGCGAGGTAGCTCAGGCCGGGCAGCAGGCCCCGGCCGCTGGCCAGCACGCGGGCGTGGCCGCCGGTCTCGGCCAGCGCGGTGTAGGGCTCCCAGGTCGCCCAGGCGTCGACCGAGCCCTGCGTCAGGGCCAGCTTGGCGTCCGCCGGCGCGAGGAAGCGCAGGGTGACGTCCGAGGGCTGCAGGCCGGCCGCGACGGCCGCCTTGAGCGTCACGTAGTGGCCGATGGAGCCCCGGTTGGTCGCCACGCTGCGGCCCTTGAGGTCGGCGGCCGACCTCAGCGGCGAGTCCGGGCGCACCAGGACCGCCGTGCCGTAGGCGTCCGATCGGTTGGCGCCGATGGCCTTGACGCGGGCGCCGGCCGCCAGCGCGAAGATCAGCGGCGCGTCGCCGATCGGCCCCAGGTCGACCGCGTTCGCGTTGAGCGCCTCGGCCAGCGGCGCCGCCGCCGGAAATTCCGACCACTGGAGGTCGTAGGGCAGGCCGTCGAGCCCGCCGGAGGCCTCCAGCAGCGCGCGCAGGCCGCCCTTCTGGTCGCCGGCCCGGAGCACGACGCGGCCCTGGGCCTGTGCCGACCATGCCGGCGACCCGACCACCGCCGCGACGCCAGCCGCGCGCAGGATGGCGCGCCGGGAAAAAACCGATGAATTCATCCAGGAACTCCATGAGGGATGGAAGGCGCGCCGATCGCGGCACACCGGGGCACCCGTGCCAGGGGCTCGGGAGTGGCTCCGCGAGGGCTCGCGAAGCGGCAGGAAATGCGCACGGACGGGGAGCAAGCCGGGTCCTTGCGCGCGGACCGGGGCTCAGTCCAGCAGTTCGGGCTCGGCTTCGACCAGGCCCTCGTACAGGCTCTCGAACGCGTGCAACGCGCCCTCGGGGCCACCGATCTGGCCGTGCGTGTGGCGCGCCACGGCCTCGTCGATGGGCTGCGGCGTGCCGGCGGCCTCGGCCAGCAGCTGCGTGTGGCAGGCGTTGTCCAGGGCCATGTACCACCAGGCGGCGGCCTCCACGCTCGGCCCGGCGGTCAGGATGCCGTGGTTCTTCAGGACCGCGCCCTTGCCTTCGCCCAGGGCCCGGGCGATGCGCCGACCCTCGTCGTCGTCCACCACCATGCCGGTGAAGTCGTCGAACAGCGCCACGTCGCCGTGGAAGGCGCAGGCGTCCTGCGTCAGCGTGTCGAGCTTGCGTCCGAGCGTCGACCACGCCTTGCCGTAGGTCGAGTGCGTGTGCGCGGCGGCGACGATCCGCGGGTCGTGCTCGTGGATCGCCGCGTGGATGGCGAAGGCGGCCTTGTTGAGCGGGCGATCGCCCACCACGGTCTCGCCCCGGGCGTTGACCAGCAGCAGGTCCGACACCTTGATGCGCGCGAAATTCAGCCCCAGCGGGTTGACCCAGAAATGATCGGTCAGCTCGGGGTCGCGCGCGGTGATGTGGCCGGCCAGACCCTGGCCGAAGCCCAGCCGCGCGAACAACCGGAAGGCACCGGCCAGGCGCTCCTGGCGGTGGCGGCGCTCGGCCTCCACGGTGGGACGGCGCGCGGGCGGGTCGAACCAGAACTTCTGCACCGGTTTCGGATTGAGTCGCAGGCGGGGCGTGGGGAGGTCGATGGAAAGCACAGCGTTCATCTCATGTCTCCAAGGCGTTGCACGTCACCCGCGACCGATGGCAACCGGCCTGCCTCGCCACCGGGAACACCGTGGCGCCGGCTTCGCCGGGCCGCCGGTGTCGCGCCCTGGAAGGGGATTGGCGAAGCGACACGAAGTGCGCGAGGACGGGGGGTGAGCTTCATCTCAGGCGGCCTCGCGCCGGGCGGCGATGCGTTCGGCGACCAGCGCGCGGGTGCGGGGGATGAGCTCGCGGCCGTAGTCCGTGGCGTCCTCCAGCGGATCGAAGCCCCGGATGAGGAAGGTGCTCACGCCCAGGTCGTGGTAGTCGAGCAGCGCGTCGGCCACCTGCTCGGCGGTGCCCACCAGCGCCGTGCTGTTGGAGCGCCCGCCGATCTCCTGCGCGATGGCGGTCCACAGCCGCTTGTCCAGGCGCGTCCCCTGACCGGCCGCGGCCAGCAGGCGCCGTGCGCCCTCGCTCTGCTGCGGTCCGCCGCGCCCGAAGCCCTGCACCACGCGCAGGCGCTTCGTCTCGGCCAGGATGTGTTCGGCACGCTCCCACGCGGCGGCCTCGGTGTCGGCCAGGATCGGGCGGAACGAGACCGAGAAGCCGACCTGGCGCCCGTGCTTCGCCGCCTCGGCGCGCACGCGGCCGGTGAGCTCGCGCGCCTGGTCGAGCGACTCGCCCCAGAGCGCGTAGACGTCGGCGTGCTTGCCCGCCACCGGGATCGCCGCTTCCGAGGCGCCGCCGAAGTACACCGGCACGTGCGGACGGCCCTGGCGCGTCTGCACCGGCTTGACCTCGGAGAAGGCGCCCTCGAAGCGGTAGTGCGCGCCCGCGTGGTCGAACGGCCGCTCGCTGGTCCAGACCTTGCGCAGCACGTCGAGGTATTCGTCGGTACGGGCATAGCGCTGGTCGTGGTCGAGCCAGTCGCCGTCGCGGCGCTGTTCCTCGTCGGAACCGCCGGAGATGTAGTGCACGCCCAGGCGGCCACCGCTGAACTGGTCGAGCGAGGCGAACTGCCGCGCCGCCAGCGTCGGGGCGACGAAGCCGGGGCGGTGCGCCAGCATGAAGTGGATGCGCTCGGTGACCGAGGCGGCATAGGCGACGGTCAGCGTGGCGTCGGGACTGGTCGAGTGGTGCGGCACCAGCACGCGGTCGAAGCCGGCCTGCTCGTGGGCCTGGGCGAAGGCGCGCACGTAGTCGCGGTCGATCGCGGGGCCCTCGGCGGCGTGGGTCTCCGAGACCTTGCGCGACTGGATCATGCCGATGAATTCGACGTCCTGGGGATGGTTCTGGCTCATGACGGGCTCCTGACGGATGAAGGAAAAAAGGCGGTTCGGGGAAAGGAACGGACGCGCGCGGCGCTCAGGCCGCCGAGGGGCCGCGCAGCAGCGCGGCGAAGCGGCGGTCCCAGAGCGGGCGCACGTCGGCCGCGCCGTCCAGCACGCCGAGCTGGCGGAAGGTGTCGGCCACCTGCTGGTGGCTGCGCACCACGGCGTCGTCCACGCCCGCGAGGCTGTAGTCGCCGCTGCGGCGGTTGAACAGCTCCACCAGGTCGCCCACCGGCACGCGCGTCTCGGCCGACTGGGCCCGCGCGTAGGCCAGGAAGTTGCCGTTGATCCAGGCGAAGGACCGCTGCAGGCGCTGCAGCAGGTCGCCGATGGCGGCGCCGCGTCGCGCGTCGTCGAGCGTGCGCGGGTTGGCGTAGATGGGGAAGTTGCCCGACAGGTAGCCCACGCCGGTCCTGATCACGCGCGCGCCGTGCCGGGTGCGGGCGATCTGGCCGTTGTAGCCATAGATCGCCCAGGCATCGAGGTCGCCGCGCGCGAAGGCCGACAGGCCGTCGGCCGGTGTCAGGGCGGTGGCCTGGATGTCGGCGAAGGACAGGCCGGCCTCGGCCAGCTGGCGCGCCAGGTAGTAGTGCGAGGTGGTGGCGCGCACGTAGCCCACGCGCCGGCCCTTCAGGTCGGCGAGGGTGCGGATGTCGGTGTCGCCACGCGCCAGCGTGGCCTGGTTGTTCAGGTCCTCGTGGGTGACGGCGACGAAGCGCACGCTCGCCTTCTGGCGCGCCGCGAACACCGCCGGGATCTCGCTGCCCGAGCCGAGGTCGAGCGCGTCGCCGTGGATCGCCTCGATGTGCAGCACGCCGTTGTTGAGTTCGCGCCAGTCGATCCGGTAGGGCGTGTCGGCCTGGCCGGAGGCCTGCAGCAGGGGGCGCCACAGCCCCTTGTAGGTGCCCACGCGCAGCGTGACGCCGCCCAGGTCGGGACCGCTCGCGGCGGACACGGCCCCGGCGGCGGCGGACGCACCGCCCAGGGCGGCGGTGGCGCCCCAGGCGGCGAGGGCCTGGAGCCAGGCGCGGCGGTCGGAAGTCGATGGGTTCATGTCGGTGCGATGGGCGGCGGGAAGATCGGAAGGGAGGACGGGAACGCCGCGGCGGCCCGGTCCGATGGGGTCGAACCGTAACCAGCGCGGACCCGAAAGCGAACGCAGGAAATCGCGTTTCCATATGCACGAAAGATCGTTGATGGCCCACCGGTGCAGGGCTAAGGTGCGCGGCATGAGTGCCCTCCCCCTGCGCCGGGACCCCGTCCCGTTCGAGCCGTTCTCCGCCCCCGTGCGGTCCCTGCCGGATGCGACGGCCGTCGATCCGCCCTTGCCGGCTCCGCCGGCCACCGACGACGCCACCCTGGCGCGTCTGACCGCCCTGTTCGCCAGCACCGCCGCCGACCACGACCGCGACGGCCGCTTTCCGCGCGCCAACTTCGTCGCGCTGCAGGCGCGCGGCCTGATCGGCCTGGTGGTGCCGCGCGCGCTCGGCGGCGGCGGCGCCGACCTGGCGACGGCCCGACGGGTCGTCGCCGCCGTGGCGCGCGGGGAGCCGGCGACCGCGCTGATCCTGACCATGACGTGGCTGCAGCTGCAGGGCCTCGGCCGGCGCGACGGCCACTGGCCGGCCGCGCTGCGCGAGCGCGTGCAACGCGACGCCGTCACGCGTGGCGCGCTGATCAATTCGCTGCGCGTGGAGCCCGACCTCGGCTCGCCCGCGCGCGGCGGCCTGCCCGCCACCGTCGGGCGCCGCGCGGCCGACGGCTGGCGCCTGTCGGGCCACAAGCTCTACACCACAGGCATCGAGGGCCTGAGCTGGCTCGCCGTGTGGGGCCGCACCGACGAGGCCACGCCACGCGTGGGCACCTTCCTGGTCCCGCGCGACGCCCCGGGCGTACGCGTGATCGCCAGCTGGGACCACCTGGGACTGCGCGCCTCGGGCAGCCACGAAGTGGTGTTCGAGGACGTGGCGATCCCGCTCGACCACGCGGTCGACCTGCGCGCGCCCGCCGAGTGGGCGGCCGGCGCCCCCGCCGATGTCGCCGCGCACGCGCAGCAGCAGGCCTGGATGACGGTGCTGCTGGGCGCGCTCTACGACGGCGTGGCGCACGCGGCGCGCGACTGGCTGGTGGATTTCCTGAACCGGCGCGCGCCCGGCAGCCTGGGCGCGCCGCTGGCGAGCCTGGCGCGCGTGCAGGAGGCCCTGGGCGGCATCGAGGCGCTGCTGCACGTCAACCGCGTGCTGCTCGACCGCGCCGCGCAGGACACCGACGCCGGCCGCCCGCCCGCCGCGGTCGACAGCGGCCTGCTCAAGCACACCGTGACGACGCAGGCGATCGGCGCCGTCGAGGCCGCCCTGAAGCTCACCGGCAACCACGGCCTGTCGCGCGGCAACCCGCTGGAGCGCCACCACCGCGACGTGCTGTGCGGTCGCGTGCACACGCCCCAGGACGACGCGGTGCTGATCGCCGCCGGGCGGCGCGCGCTGCAGGCGCGGGAGGCGACATGACGGCGGCGCAAGGCGGCGCCCCGGCCGACCGCCTCGCGCCGCTGGACGCGTTCGTCGCCGCCTTCGGCCGCCTGCTGGACGCCGCGCCCGGCGAGCCGGCGATCCTGCGCGACGGCGCGGCTCTGCTGCGCGCGCTGGTCGCGCGCGACGACTGGCTGCCCGAGGCCTTCGCCGAGCCCGACCCGGCGCGCTATCAGCAGTACCTGCTGCACGTCGATCCGCGGGAGCGCTTCTCGGTCGTCAGCTTCGTCTGGGGACCGGGCCAGGCCACGCCGGTGCACGACCACACCGTGTGGGGCCTGATCGGCATGCTGCGCGGCGCGGAGATCGCCCAGGCCCACGCCCGGCGCGACGACGGCCGCTGGCGCCCCGAGGGCGACCCGGTGCGGCTTTCCCCGGGCGACGTCGAGGCCGTCTCGCCCGCCATCGGCGACGTGCACCGCGTGCGCAACGCCTTCGACGACCGCACCTCGATCAGCATCCACGTCTACGGCGCCGACATCGGCCGGGTGCGCCGCCACACCTACCCGGACGACGGCCCGCCCAAGGTCTTCGTCTCGGGCTATACCCGGGCCCTGGCGGCGCGCCGGCCGCCTCCGGACGGCCCGGGCGACCCGGCCGCGCCCCCCCGACCGATTCCTCACCCCGCCACGCGGGACACGCCACCATGACCCTGACCGATTCCCCCACCGCCCCGTCCGCGACCGCCGCGCGGCCGGCCCCCGCGCTCGGCGTCGCCGCCGTGCGCGCGCGCCTGCTCGCGCGCGAGGAGACCGCGCTGCTCGACGTGCGCGAGGAAGACCCCTACGCCCAGGCCCATCCGCTGTGGGCGGCCAACCTGCCGCTGTCGCGCATCGAGATCGAGGCGCAGCGCCGCATTCCGCGCCGCGACACGGTGACCGTGGTCTACGGCACGCACGACGGCGAGGACCTGGCGCCGCGCGCGGCCCGGGTGCTCGCCGCGCTCGGCTACACGCGCGTGCACGTGCTCGACGGCGGCCTCGACGCCTGGCGCGCGGCCGGGGGCGAGCTGTTCCGCGACGTCAACGTGCCGAGCAAGGCCTTCGGGGAACTGGTCGAGCACGTGCGCGGCACGCCCTCGCTGCCGGCGGCCGAGGTGAAGGCGCTGCTCGACGCCGGCGCCGATGCCGTGGTGCTCGACGCCCGGCGCTTCGACGAATACCAGACCATGAGCATCCCGGGCGCCACCAGCGTGCCGGGCGCCGAACTGGTGCTGCGCGTGCGCGACCTGGCGCCCGATGCGGCCACGCGCGTGATCGTCAACTGCGCCGGTCGCACGCGCAGCATCATCGGCACGCAGTCGCTGGTGAACGCGGGCATCCCCAACCCGGTGGCGGCGCTGCGCAACGGCACCATCGGCTGGAAGCTCGCCGGCCAGGCGCTCGACCATGGCGCCACGCGCCGCGCCCCGGCCGGGGCGAGCCCCAAGGCACGCCGCCGCGCCGCCGAGGACGCCCGCCGCGTGGCCGACCGCGCGGGCGTGCGACGCGTCGCGCTCGACGCCCTCCCCGCCCTGACGGCCGACGCCGCCCGGCGCACCACCTACCGCTTCGACGTGCGCACACCCGAGGAACACGCCGCCGGCCACCTCGAGGGCTTCGCGAGCGCGCCCGGCGGCCAGCTGGTGCAGGAGACCGACCACCACGCCCCGGTGCGCGGCGCGCGCATCGTGCTGGCCGACGACGACGGCGTGCGCGCGTCCATGACCGGCTCCTGGCTGGCCCAGATGGGTTGGGAGGTGCACGTGATCGACCCCGTGCCCGACGCCTCCGCCTTCACCCGCGGCCACACGCCGGCGTCGGACGCGATGCCCGCGCCCGAGGCCGAGGTGATCGGCCCGGCGGCGCTGGCGCTGCTGCTCAAGCGCCACGAAGCCGTGGTCGTCGATGTCACCACCAGCGCCAGCTATGTGCAGCGCCACATCCCCGGCGCCTGGTTCGCGGTCCGCGCGCAGTTGGCGCAGGCGCTCGATCGCATCGGGCCGGCTCCGGTGTGGGTGCTGACCTGCGGCACCAGCCGGCTGGCGCGCTTCGCCGCCGCCGACCTGCAGCGCGCGCTGGCCGCGCGCGGCGAACCGGACGCACAGGTCCGGGTGCTCGACGGTGGCACCTCGGCCTGGCTCGCCGCCGGCCTGCCGGTGGAGACCGGCGAGACCCGCCTGGCCACCCCGCGCACCGACCGCTACCGCCGCCCCTACGAGGGCACCGACGCGCCGGCCGAGGCGATGCAGGCCTACCTCGACTGGGAGTCCGGCCTGGTCGCGCAACTCGAACGCGACGGGACACACCACTTCGCGGTGATCTGAGTCCGTCGCCGGGGGCGGCGCCGGCCTCCACGATGGGCGCGGGACCGGCGCGAGCCGGCGTGAACCGGCTCGCGGGCAAGGCCCGAAACCTCAGAGCTTGGCGATCGACACCTCCGTCGACTTCACCAGCGCGACCACGTCCGAGCCGGGCTTGAGCTGCAGCTCGTCGACCGAGCGCGTGGTGATGACCGAGGTGACGATGCCCCAGCTGGTTTCGACGTCGACCTCGGAGACGACGTCGCCACGGATGATTTCCTTGACCTTGCCGCGGAACTGGTTGCGCACGTTGATGGCCTGGATGGACATGGTGTTTTCCTTGAAGTGAACGGAGTGAAAGAGAAAGAGAAAGAGAGAGAGAGAGAGACAGAGCGGGAAAGAGGCGGAGAAGGAACAGGGGACGGCGACGGAAGGTTCCAGGGGCACCGGGGGACGACCGCTCAGATCGCCCAGCGCAGCCCCGGCGCGTTCTGCCAGCGGGGTTCTCCCGCCGGCGGCGGCCCGTCGGCACCGGGCTTCTGCAGCACGCGGTCGAGGATGCGTTTCTCGATGGCGGCGAAGGCCGCGTCGCCCTGCGAACGCGGACGGGCCAGCGCGATGGGCTCGTCCAGCGCGATGCGGCCGTCCTCGATCAAGATCACGCGATCGGCCAGCGCCACCGCCTCCTGCACGTCGTGCGTCACCAGCAGCGCGGTGAAGCGGTGGCGTTGCCACAGGTCCTCGATGAGGCGGTGCATCTCGATGCGGGTCAGGGCGTCGAGCGCGCCCAGCGGCTCGTCGAGCAGCAGCAGGCGCGGGTGGTGCACCAGGGCGCGCGCCAGGGCCACGCGCTGGCGCTGGCCGCCGGACAGCCGCGCCGGCCACTCGTGCTCGCGCTCGGCCAGCCCGACCTGCGCGAGCACCTCGCGGCCGCGTTCGCGCGCCGTCGCCGGCAGGCCCAGCACCACGTTGTCCAGCACGCGCCGCCAGGGCAGCAGGCGCGCTTCCTGGAACATGATCCGGGTGTCGTCGTGCAGGCCGTCGATGGTGCGGCCGTCAGCCTGGAGCGTGCCGCCCGAGACCGGCTCCAGCCCCGCGACCAGCCGCAGCAGCGTGCTCTTGCCGCAGCCGCTGCGCCCGACGATGGCGACGAACTGGCCCGGCTCGATCGCGATGCGCGCGTCGCGCAGCACGGTGCGTTCGCCATAGCGCTTGTCGACGCCACGCACGTCGAGCCGGACGCCGCCGGCGATGGCAGGACCGCCGGTCGTGGGACCGGGGACGCGGGGACGTTCGAGGATCGAGGTGTTCATGCGGATTCCTTGGGGTGCGTGGTCGGGACCGGCGTGGCCGGCTGGAACAGGTCGACGTCCCGCGCATCGACGCGGCGCGGCAGGAGCTTCTCGGCGAGGAACGCGTCGGCGATGCGCTGCTGTTCGCCGAGTTCGGTGGCCAGCACCGGACGCACGTCGTAACTGCGGCGGCCGTTGGCCCGCTCGACGATGGCCGCCTCCACGCCCCAGACCGGCGCGAGCAGCGCCGCGGCATCGGCCGGCCGGCGCTTGACCCACCGGCCCGTCTCGACGAGTCCGACGTAGAGGGCGTCGAGCACGTCGGGGCGCGATCGCGCGAACGGCGTGCGCGCCAGGTAGTAGCGCTGGTAGGACGCGATCCCCGTGCCGTCGCTCAGCACCCGGGCGCCGGACTGCCGCTCGGCGGCGGCCAGGAACGGGTCCCAGACCACCCAGGCGTCGATGGCGCCGCGCTCGAAGGCGGCGCGCCCGTCAGCCGGCGTGAGGTAGGCGGGCTCGACGTCGCGCAGCGACAGCCCCGCCTGCGCCAGCGCCGCGATCAGCAGGTAGTGCGCGCCGGCCGCCTTGGCGAACCCGACCTTGCGGCCCTTCAGGTCGGCCACGCGCCGGAGCGGCGAATCGGCGCGCACCAGGATCGCCTGCGCCCCCGGCGACGGCGCCTCCCGGGCCACGAAGGTCAGCCGGGCGCCGGCGGCCTGGGCGAACACCGGCACCGTGTCGGCCACGTCCGCCGTGACGTCCAGGTTGTCGAGGTTGAGCGCCTCCAGCAACGGCAGCCCGCTCGTGAACTCGTGCCAGGCCGGCTTCACGCCCAGCAGCGCGAGCCGCCGTTCAAGCGTTCCCTGCGCCTTGAGCACCGCGATCAGCGTGGACGACTTCTGGTAGCCGATGCGCAGCGTCGCCGGTGCCGGGGCACCCTGCGCCGACACCGCCCTGCTCCCCGCCAACCCCGCCATCGCGACCAGCGCGGCGCGCCGGCTGAGGATCGAACCGTTTCGCTTCATGACAGCCTCCCCGCGATCAACGCTGATACCCGGGGTGCCAGCGCAGCCACCAGTGTTCGAGGGACCGCGCGAACAGGTCGGCGAGCTTGCCCAGCAACGCGTAGAGCAGGATGCCCACCAGCACGATGTCGGTCTGCAGGAACTCCCGCGCGTTCATCGTGAGGTAGCCGATGCCGGCCTGCGCCGAGATCGTCTCGGCCACGATCAGGATCACCCACATCAGGCCGAGCGAGAACCGCAGGCCGACCAGGATCGACGACAGCGCGCCCGGCAGGATCACCTGCGTGTAGAGGTGCCAGCGCGACAGCCCGTAGGTGCGGCCCATCTCGATGAGCTGCGGGTCGACGTTGCGGATGCCGTGGAAGGTGTTGAGATAGATGGGGAAGAACACCGACACGCTGATGAGGAACAGCTTGGCCGTCTCGTCGATGCCGAACCACAGGATCACCAGCGGGATGAGCGCCAGGGCCGGGATGTTGCGCACCATCTGGATGGTCGAGTCGAGCAGCGTCTCGAAGAACTTCACCGATCCGGTCAGCAGGCCCAGCGCGAGACCGAGCCCGCCGCCGATGGCCAGCCCGGCGAGCGCGCGTCCGGCGCTGACCTTGACGTGCGTCCACAGCTCGCCCGAGGCGGCGAGCGTCCAGGCCGCCTTCACCACGTCCAGCGGCGCCGGCAGCACGCGCGTCGACAGCCAGCCCAGCGAGGAGGCGACCTGCCAGGCCACGATCAGCGTGACCGGCACCACCCACGGAATGAGCCGTCGCCCGACCGACGCGAGGAAGGCCGCCGGTGCGAAGTGGCCCGCGCGCGGCGCGGCCGGTGTCGCGCCCTGCGGCGCGGGTGGCGCGGTGGCGCGCGGGGCGCGGCGTCCGGGCGTGGCGGCGTCGATCGTGTTGGTGTTCATGGGTTCAGCTCTGGGAGACGAGGCGCGAAGGCGCATCGAGGTTGGCGACGACCTCGCCGAAGGGGCCGCTCGGCGTGCCGCCCGTCGGCACGGCGACGGCCGGACGCTGGCGGGCCGGCAGCAGCGGGAAGACCAGCTCGGCGAAGCGATAGGCCTCCTCCAGGTGCGGATAGCCCGAAAAGATGAAATGGTCGATGCCGAGCGCGGCGTATTCACCGATGCGCGCGGCCACCGTGCGCGGATCGCCCACCAGCGCCGTGCCCGCGCCGCCGCGCACCAGACCGACGCCGGCCCACAGGTTGGGACTGATCTCCAGATCGGCGCGCGTGCGGCGCGCACCGCCCGCGTGCAGTGCGGCCATGCGGCGCTGGCCGACCGAGTCCATGCGCGCGAACGCGGCCTGCGCACGCGCCACGGTCTCGTCGTCGACGCGGCCGATGAGCGATTCGGCGGCCCGCCAGGCCTCGTCCTCGGTCTCGCGCACGATGACGTGCAGGCGGATGCCGAACGTCACCGTGCGGCCCCGGCGCGCGGCGCGCGCCCGGACGTCGGCGATCTTCCGGGCCACCTCGGCCGGGGGCTCGCCCCAGGTAAGGTAGCTGTCGACCTGCTCGGCCGCGAGTTCGTGCGCCGCGTCCGAGGAGCCGCCGAACCACACCGGGGGATGCGGCCGCTGCACGCTTGGGAACAGCAGTTTCGCGCCCTTGACGCTCAGGTGCCGGCCGTCGAAATCGAAGCTCCCGCCGGTGTGGCTGCGTTCGATCACCTCGCGCCAGATGCGGATGAACTCGGCCGACTGGGCGTAGCGCTCGGCGTGGTCGAGGAACACGCCGTCGCCCTCGAGTTCGGCGCGGTCGCCGCCCGTGACGAGGTTGACCAGCAGCCGTCCGCCGGAGAGCCGGTCGAAGGTCGCGGCCATGCGCGCGGCCAGGGCCGGCTGGTGGAGGCCGGGTCGCACGGCGACCAGGAACTTCAGGCGCCGCGTGGCGCCGAGGAGGCTGGAGGCGACGACCCAGGGGTCCTCGCAGGAGCGACCGGTGGGGATCAGCACGCCCTCGTAGCCCAGGTGGTCGGCGGCGCCGGCGATCTGCTGCAGGTAGTCGAGGTCGACCGGGCGCGCGCCCTCGGCGGTGCCGAGGTAGCGGCTGTCGCCGTGGGTGGGGAGGAACCAGAAGACGTTCATGGTCGCGGTGCGTTGCTTTGTGAGGGGTGAGGGGATCGGGGACGGCGCCGGGTCGCCTCAGGCGAGGCCGGGGGCCGCCGCGTCCAGGATGTCGATGCGCCTGGGAATCAGCCTGAGCGCGAGGAAGGTGTCGGCGATGCCCTGCTGCTCGGCCAGGATGGCCCGTGTCACCGGCACCGTGCCGAACCGCCAGCGCGCGACGACCCGGTCGGTCGCCGGTCGTGGCGCGCCCCAGAGCGTCGCGAGTTCGGTGGCGAAGGCGTCGCGGTGCGACGCCGCCCAGCGGTCGACGGCCCCGATCTCCTCCACCACCAGGCGCAGCACGTCGGCATGGCGCTGGACGTAGTCCCTGGACGAGAAGTAGTAGCCGCGGTTGTTGGCCACGCCCTCGGCGTCGGCCAGGATGCGCGCGCCCAGCGCGTGCTGCGCCGAGCCCAGGAACGGGTCCCAGATCACCCAGGCATCGACCGCGCCGCGCTCGAACGCGGCACGGGCGTCGGCCGGCGGCAGGAAGACCACCTCGACGTCGGCGTAGCCCAGGCCGTGCTTCTCCAGCAGCTTGACGAGGAAGTAGTGGACGTTGCTGCCCTTGTTGAGGGCGATCCTGCGGCCCCGGAGGTCGGCCACGGTGCGCAGCGCCGAGCCCGAGGGCACCAGCACCGCCTCCGTCGCCGGGCGCGGCACGGTCGCGGCGACATAGGCCAGTGGCGCGCCGGCGGCCTGCGCGAAGATCGGGGGCGCCTCGCCGACGTCGCCGAAATCGATCGAGCCGACGTTGAGCGCCTCCAACTGCACCGGACCGGCCGTGAACTCGATCCACCGGACCGCGACGCCCAGGGGCGCGAGCCGCGTCTCCAGCGTGCCCCGGCCCTTGAGCAGGCTCAGGTAGCCCTTCTGGTGGCCGATGCGCAGCGTGCGCGACGGCGACGGCGCCTGCGCCAGGACGCCCAGCGGCGCCAGCGCCAGCGCGGCGGCGGTGCCCTGCAGCAGGCGGCGGCGCGCGGGGCGCGCCGGGTCGGTGGAACGTTCGGAATTCATGGTCGGGGGACTTTCGGGCGAAGGGGGTCCCGCGCGTCGCGCGAGCGGGCGCGACACGTGGCGGGGAACGGGTTCCGGCGAACGGAGGGACGGCGGTCGGGGTCGAGCGCGGCGGCGGCCGCGTCAGACGCTACATCGCACCTGGGAGAACGCGATCGACTCGAAACCGTGGGTCGCGCGCAGGCCGAGGGCCTCGGCCGCCAGCACCTCGGCGGCTTCGTCCAGGCGCCGGCCCACGTCGGCGTGCACGTGGTGGGCGCCCTCGGGCGTCAGGGTGATCTGCGAATCGGTCGCGTAGATGCCCGGCAGGATGTGACGCGCCGACAGGGTCTGCAGCACCGGGCGCAGGGCGTAGTCGAGCGCCAGCATGTGGTGCGGGCTGCCGCCGGTGGCCAGGGGCAGCACCGTCTTGCCCTTGAGCGCGTGCTGCGAGAGCAGATCGAGGAACACCTTGAGCACGCCGCTGTAGGCCGCCTTGTAGACCGGCGTGGCGACCACGACGACGCGGGCGCGCGCCACCTGGTCGAGCGCCCGCTCGATCGCCGGATGGGTCCATTCGGCTCCCAGCAGCGCGTGGGGCGGCAGTTCGCGGATCGCAAGGCGCTCGATGCGGCCGCCGTGCCGCGACAGGCGCTCCCCCACGGCTTCGAGCAGGGCGGTGGAGCGCGACGGGATCGTCGGACTGCTGGCGATGAGAAGGACGGTCATGGCGGCGGCGGGTGCGTCCGGCGGGCGACGCGGACATGGAATGAAGCTGAAGCCGCGGATTCTGGGGCGCGCCGCACCGGTCCCCAACGACCGACTTCTTCCGATCTCATGCCGAAAACAGATAAGCGCGGTGCCCGTGGCGTGGCGCCAAGCACCTTCGCGACGCTAAACTTCGCGCCGCCTGCCGTGCTTCGCGCCGGCGCATCGCCACGGCGCTCCACGCCGGGCGTTTTTTCCTCTTTCAAGGACCTCCATTGAACCGCATCGAACTCGTCCAAACCATCGCCGCCGCCCATGACCTGAGCAAGGCCGAAGCCGCCCGCGTCCTGGACACCGTCACCAGTGCCATCGTCGGCGCCGTCAAGAAGGGCGACCCCGTCCAGATCCTGGGCTTCGGCACCTTCAAGCAGGTCGCCCGCGCCGCGCGCACCGGCGTCAATCCCAGCACCGGCGACAAGCTCAAGATCGCCGCGGCGAAGTTGCCCAAGTTCGTGCCGGGCGCCGCCTTCAAGGCTGCCGTCGATCCCAAGGGCGCGAAGCGCAAGGCCGACAAGGCCGCCGCCGCCAAGCCGGCCGCCACCGCCGTGACCGCCAAGAAGGCCGCACCCGCCAAGAAGGCCGCCGCACCGGCCAAGAAGACCAAGAAGTAAGCTGCCGTGGCGAGCCCGCCTCGCCACGCGCCGCCCCATCGACAGCCCCTCCCGGGGCTGTTTTCGTTTCCGCCCGGCGCGCTCGCCCGCTTCCTTCGCGCGGCCATGACTTCCGTGCAAGCCCTCGAGGACGCCGCGTTCGCGGCCTGGCCACACCGCGTGCTGCCGGCCTGAGCGAGGTCGCCGGCCGGGCGCCGACCCATCAGCGTGCGCGCAGCAGCCCGCCCACCTCCAGCAGGACCAGTTCGTTGTCGTCGGCCCGCGCGGGGTCACGGCTGCTGCTGAAGGGCAGGTTGTTGTCGTTGCCCACGACGATGTGCGTGGCGTCCACGACATCGACGTTCTCGATGGTGAAGAACGGGAACGCCAGCGCGCCGTTCGTCAGCGGCTTCCTGGCCAGGCGTTGTGGGTCCTGGATGTCCAGCAGGTCGATGTGGCCGACCTTGCGCAGCGGCCCGCCCACGTTGGCCTCGGTCAGTTCCACCTTGTAGACGCGCTTGAACTTCGCGATGTCGTGGAAGCAGTCGACGCGTTTCTCCCCGGCCGGGCAGGCCCGGTCGGCGGTGCCCTCGCCGTTGTCGCGTTCGATCACGAGGCCGCTGGTGGCGTCGATCATGTTGAAGTCGCCGATGGCGTGGTGGTTGGCTTCCAGCACGTACTTCCAGTGGCGGCCGCTCCAGCGACCGGCCTGGACTTCGAACTCCAGCACGCGCAGGACCTGCCGGCCATCCTCGAGCGCCTCGTAGGCCTTGGCCGCCTCGTCCCACAGCGGCCCCTCGAGCAGCGCGTACAGCCGGCTGCCGTCCGGACTGGCGGCCATGCCCTCGAAGCCCTTGGAACGCTTGACCTCGAAGGCCGGCGCCTTGGCGTCCGGCGCGGCGGCCGTGACGACGGCGGGGTGGTCGGGCGAGCGCACGACGCGGCCGTCGACCTGGGTGTCGAAGACGGCTAGCACGCGGCCGTCGAGGTCGGCCTTGATCAGGTAGGGACCAAACTCGTCGCCGATCCACAGCGCGCCGCCGGCGAACTGGAAGCTCTCGGGGTCGAAGTCCGCGCCGGTCAGGTAGCGCTCCTTGGTGCCCTCCTCGGCGATGCGGAACGGCACTCGGCGGTCCGGGTCGTGCAGGAACACGCTCCTGCGGCGCGTGAACCCGCCGCGCTCGAAATCCACCGCGTAGTGGTTCAGGTAGAGCATGAAGTCCGGGGAGTTGGCTTTCGTGCCCGCGCCGTTGTCCGTCAGGAGCCAGAACGAGCCGTCGGCCATGCGCTTGATGCCCGAATGGCCCTGGACGGGCTGGCCCCGGAACGGCAGCGACACGCCGGTCGGGCGCCCGCCCGAGGTGCCCTCGACGCTGCCGACCGCGTCGACGCGCCGCGCGGTGGTGAACTTGCCGCTGGTCTGCAGATCGCCCGGCGCGTTGCGCGGCGCGGGAATGACGGTGGATGCCGGCAGCACGGCATGGCCGGCGAGGACGGCCGGATAGGCCTGTTGAGCCTGCTGTGCCTGTTGGGCGGACACGGGAACGAGGGCGGCGGCGCACAGCCAGGCGGCGGCGCAACGGATCGGGAAGGACATGCGTCGGGGAAGTGGGAGCGGAAGAAGGCCGCGACGATGCGGCCGCCGCGTGACACCGCCGTGACGCCGCCGCCCGCCGTCAGTCCAGCAACGGCTCGAGCCCTGGCGCGTTGTCGATCTCCGTGGGCTTGTAGAGCTTGTGCGTCGCCGCCGGACTGGTCGCCTCGGTGACGACCACCAGACGCCACGGGTCGCCCTTGGCGGCGGCGGCGCGCTCCTCGGCGCTCAGGCGGAAGCCGCCGCGGCCGGGCACGGTGCCCTTCACGGCCAGCTTCAGGAGCGTGTTGCCCTTCTTGTCCGACACCTGGATGTCGTGGCCCAGACCCTGGGCCGAAACGTCCTCGGTGCGGTAGCCGTAGCCCGAGAAGTGCTTGGTCAGGTAGGCCGTCGCCGCGGCCTGCACGTCCGCCTGCGACGCCTGGGCGGCGCTGGCCACGCGCGCCTGCGCCGGCACGCTGCCGCGCGCGCGGGCGGCCCGCACCGCGTCGGCGTCGGGCTGCCAGCCGCGTTCGCCACGCACCAGCACGGCCATCTTCTCCTCGGCGTCCCAGGCGGCGACGTGCCACTCCTGGTCGTCGGCCACGCGCACGGACACCTTCGCGGCCTTGTCGGTCTCCAGGTCGGCGATCGCCACGCGGTTGGTCTGCAGCACGACCCGCAAGCCCTGGTCGCGGTCGAACGCGCGCTTGAGCAGGCCGAGCCGGTCCTTGGCGCGGCGGACCTGCACCTCGGTGCGCTCGCCACCGCCGCCCAGGCGCTGCAGGGTGTCCAGGGACTCCAGGCAGAACCAGCGTCCGCCCGGGTCGGTGGCCACGAACTCGGCCCAGACGGTGGCGATGATGTTGTCGCCCGTGGCCAGCCAGGCCGACTCCGCCGCCTGCTGGCGGGCGTCGAACACCCCCATCCTGGCGATGATCTCGACCGGGGTGCGCTTGTCGCCCAGCAGGCGTTTCTCGTTGATGACCGCGAGGACCGCGGGGTCGACTTCTTTATCCATTCGCAAGATTTCAGGTGGGTTGCAGACCGTTTCGAGTATGCCGCGAAGCACCGCCCCGCCCCGGCGCGGGCACCCCCGTCCTTTCCTTCGTATGATTGCTTTCTAGTAACACAACGATACGCATAACGGACATTGATACTTTTTAGTTAAGTCGAATTCCGTGATGTGCCCGGCAAGGACCGACGATGAAGACCACCGTGCGACTGTTCCACCTCCCCAGCCTGCAGGCCCGGCTGGGTGCCACGCTGGCCGCGCTGGTGCTGGGGGTGTCGGTCGTGCTGGCGGTCCTGATGGCCACGGCGGCCGAACGCCAGGTGCTGCGGCAGAGCGCGTCCAACCTCGACGCCCTCTCGCGCCAGCTCGCGCGCGAACTCGCCACCGGCATGGACGGCTTCGCGCAGGCGGCGGTGACCCAGAGCCTGCAGGACCGCTTCCGCAACCCGGCGTCGAGCGCCGCGTCGATGCGCGCGGCGCTCGACGATTTCGTGCGGGCCAATCCCGCGTTCGCCTACGCGGCCGTCGTCGAGGTCGGCTCGGCCCGGGTCCTGGCGGCCAATGCCGGTCTTTTCGAGGGCGGCAGCCTCGCGGGCCGGCCGAGCTACGAGGAAGGCCGACGCGGCCTGTTCGTGGGCGACGTGCACGACGCAGTGCGCCTGGCCGAACTGCTGCCGCCGCCGGACAACGGCGAGCGGCTGCGCTTCCTCGACGCCAGCGCGCCGATCCGTGACGAGACCGGGCGGATCGTCCGGGTCTTCGCGACGCACATCGGGTGGCAGTGGACCGAGCGCCTGCGCAACGACATCTTCGGCCCCCTGAAGGCGACCTCCGGGGTCGAGGCGCTGCTGGTCGACTCCGCCGGCAAGGTGGTGCTGGCCGCGACGCCGGACGTGCCGGTGGGCACCGTGCTCGGCCCGGTCGCCGGCGCGCCGGGCGAACCCTCGCGGCTCGTCGACTGGCCCGACGGCAAGTCCTACCTGACCGTGAGCGCCAGCACGGTGCCGCACGGCGCGTTCCCCGGCTTCGGCTGGCGGGTGGTGGCGCGGCAGCCGGCCGCGCTGGCCGCCGAGGCCGCGAGCCACCTGCGCCTGGCCTTCATGCTGGCGGCCATCGTGCTGGGCTGCGGCGGCGCCCTGCTCGCCTGGTGGGCCACGGGCCGACTGCTGCTGCCGGTGCGCCAGCTCGGGCTACGCGCCACCGACACGCAATGGGCCACCGTGGGCGCGACCTCCCCCGACGGCGCCGGCGCGCCGAGCGAAGTGGCCGGCGTCCAGCGTGCGATGGCGCGGATGGCACGCACCACGCTCGACCAGACCGAGGCGCGTCGCGTCAGCGAGCGCCAGTTCGCGGCCCTGGCCGACTCGCTGCCCCAGCGCGTGTTCCAGACCGACCCGACCGGCCGCGTCGACTACGTCAACCACGCCTGGGCGATGGCCGGCGTGGAGGCCGCCGTCCTGATCCACCAACCCTTCGAATCGCTCTTCCACCCGGCGTCGATCGCGCCGCTGGCCGCGGCCTGGCACCGCGCCCTGGGCGACGGGCGGGCGATGTCGCTGCGCTGCCTGCTGCAGCCCGCGGGCGAGCCCGTGGGGCGCTGGTACGACGTCAACGCGCGGCCGCTGGCCGATGCCGCCGGGGGCCTGCGCGCCTGGATCGGCACGCTGGTCGACGTGCACCAGATCGTCACCGACGCGCACGACGTGGAGCGCGCCCTGGACCTGGAGCGCACCGCGCGCGCCGAGGCGGAGAAGCTGGGCCAGTTGCGCGACGACTTCCTGGCGACCGTCTCGCACGAACTGCGCTCGCCGCTCAACGTGATCGCCGGCTGGTCGGAGATCTTGCGGCGCAAGGGGCAGGACAACCCGACCGCGCTCAAGGCGGCCGAGGTCATCCGCGCCCATGCCCGCCAGCAGGCCGCCCTGATCGACGACCTGATCGACATCACGGCGGTGACCGCCGGCAAGATGGTCCTGGACCTGGAGGCGGTGGACCTCGCGGCCGTGGCGGCGGAGGTCGTCGCGGCCCAGCTCCCCTCGGCGCAGCTCAAGGGGATCGCCCTGCGATGCATCGCGCCGCAGGCGTGCACGGTGCGTGGCGATCGCCGGCGCGTCCACCAGATCATCTCGAACCTGCTGGGCAACGCGCTGAAGTTCACCGACGCGGCGGGCTCGATCACCGTCGCGGTGCACCGCGACGCGCGGCAGGGCACGCTGTCGGTGAGCGACACGGGGCGCGGCATCGATCCCCTCTTCCTGCCCCATGTCTTCGAGCGCATGCGCCAGGAGGACTCGTCCAAGACGCGGCGAACCGGCGGCCTGGGCCTGGGCCTGTCGATCGTGCAGGGGCTGGTGGCGCTGCACGAGGGCACGGTCTCCGCCGCCAGCGACGGACCAGGCCGGGGCGCGACCTTCTCGGTGACCCTGCCCCTGCACGCGGCAACGGCGACGTCGCGCGTGCCGCAGCCAGCGCCGTCCCGCGACCGGGACGACGCCGAGCCCGACGTCGTCGAACTGCGGGGCTGCACGGTGCTGCTGGTGGACGACGAGCCCGACGCGCGCGAGATGGCGCAGGCGGCCCTCAACAGCCTGGGCGCGGACGTGCGCGTGGCGGGCTCGGGCGCCGAGGCGCTGCGCATGCTGCGCGCCGAGCCCTGCGACGTGCTGGTCTCGGACATCGGCATGCCGGAGATGGACGGGCTCACGCTGATCCGCACGGTCCGCCTGACCTGGTCGGCCGAGGAACTGCCGGCCGTGGCCCTGACCGCGTTCGCCATGGAGAGCGATCGCCAGGCCGGCCTGGCGGCGGGATTCCAGCGCTACGTCACCAAGCCGATCTCGCTGCTGCGGCTGTCCGAGGCGGTGGCCGGCATGCGCTGCGCCCGGCCGGTGGCGCAGGCGCGCGACGGCGCTTGAGACGCGCCAGGCGGGCCGTGCTCAGGCGCCGGCGCGTTCGATGAAGCTCGCCAGCGCCTCCGCGGTGGGCGGGCCCCACAGCTCCCTGGCGTACCACTGCGAGAACAGGACCCGCACCATGGTGCTGTCGAGCCCACGATCGAGCTTGAGCGTCTCGCTCTCGTTCTGCGCCCGGAACGCGTCGAAGACCGTGCGGCGCTCGCGCTCGTCCAGCTGCTTGTGGACCGCCAGGGCTTCCTGCGCGCGCCCGGCGAGGAACCGCTCCATCACGCTCGGGGCCGCGGCGCGGCGCTCCGGCGGCGCCGTCGGCGGCGCGGGCGGATTCGCCGGCGGGTTCTTCGCCAGGTCCTGCAGCACCCATCGGAAATAACCGGCCGGCGCGCTCAGCGGGCTCATGCCGGCGGCCTGCGAACGCGCCTCGACCCGCTCGATCGCCGTGCGCAGCACCTCGTCGCTGTAGGAAGCCACGAGGTCGCCGGCGTCCGCCCGGCTGAAGCCCAGGCCCATGATGCGCTGGAGCAGCTGTTCGTCGATGATCGGCGGCACGGGAAACATCAGCGGCGCCTGCCGGACCAGCTCGACCTTGAACTGCAGTTTCTCCACCCGGCGGCCGTTCTTGTGCTCGATCAGCTCGATGGTGATGTCGGTCAGCTGGTTCACCTCGGCCATCGCCGGCTTGAGGGTGTCGCGCTTGAAGTACTTGTAGACCGGCGCGGAATCCGCGGACAGCGGATTGCCGGTGATCAGTCCGTGCCAGTGCTCCACCGTCTGCACGAAGGTCAGCTTGGACGGGTTGGTGGCGTAGCGCCGGCAGATCTCGTAGAGCGCCAGCGCCGAGCCCGACTTCAGCGAGCTCTGGTAGACGATCGACAGGCGCGTGAAGGTGCTGGGTGCCATGACCTGCTCGTGCACCTCCGGCGGGAACGCGTAGCCCAGCCAGACCTGGCCGGAGTTCTTGTGGAAACCGTCCGGGTTGACCAGCGTCACCGACGACACCAGGCGCTCGCTGGTCCACTGCCGGCCGTTCTCCAGCTTGAGCTTGATGTTCTGCATCTCCTCCAGGACTTCCTTGAGGTTCTGCGTGTCCTTGCTGTCGTAGGCGGCATCGCGCGCCAGCTTGGCCAGGGGGATCCAGAAGTACTTCTTCGACGCGGGCGTGTCGATCGGCGCGTTGATTCCCGTCTCCTGCATGTTCTGCGCGTGGAAGATCATCACGTTGAAGACCTTTCGCGACAGCAGCGAAAGGCTGCCCTCGACCACCCGCAGACCGATCGCCTCGTTGGTCTTGCGAAACTCGCGCAGGTTGTTCGTGTCACCCGGCGTGATCGCCACGGCGTGCGGCTTGGCTTTTCTGGTCACCATCGGCGGCTTGTCCCTCGACCCGTCGAACGACGGCGAAAGGTGCAAATCTAGCAGCAATGGACTCACCTTCGCACGCATCGCGGACAGCCGGCGCCCGCGATGCGGTCGCCGTCCGCGCCGACGTGCCGCCTGTGGACAAGTCGGGCGGCTGGAGGTCCCTGCGCGACCTCACCTGACTCCCTGATCCGACACACCTTTGGTCCCCGCGCAAGCTCACCTTGAAGCGCCTGACTCCCTGCGCAAGCTCACCCAACTCCCCGTGGAGGCTCACTCAGGTCCCCGTGGAAGCTCCCCAAAACGGGCTGCAGGGCGCATGAAGCCTCGATTCGGACGTCCTCAATGTATTTAAGGGTTCTAAGAGTTATGAATTCAATACTCTCAACACCCGCATGGCAGCGCAGTACCTGTAAACATCGCGCGCCTTGCACGCACTCCCATGGCTCAAGGGCAACGGACCACACGGATGCCCAGCAAAAAAAGGGATCCGAACTCCGTTCAGCAAGAAAAAAGGCACTTCTTTCCATCGGAAACGCCGCTGAACGATCTGAGGTGAGCTTCTACAGGGACCGGAGATGAGCTTGCATGACGTACGACGTCCTTGGGCCACTCCAGATTCACTCCGGTTCGTCAAAGGTGAGCTTTTTCAGGGAGCCAAACACTCGAAATCGGTCGGTCAATGGCCGAAGTTCGACACGGTCCAGGATAACGAACGTGGATCCGCACGCCAAGGGAGTCGAAAGGTGAGCCTTTTCGGGGACTGAACGTCGGCACGGGAACCCGTTCGGCGCAATGAAAAGCACCTGGAAGGGGTGTAGCAGCACGAATTGGCCTGGATGGCAGCCCAAAGGTGAGCTTGTACAGGGAGTTCGAGCCACAGGGTCCGTTGCGAAAGAGCAGAACGCCTCGATCCACCACGAGAGCGGACGGTCCTTGCCACCGAGCGCCCGAAAATGGCCGAATCGACGTGAGTACGGGTCGGAATCACGGGCTTCGTGCCTTCAAAGACGCTTTTCTTGAAGCGCAGTCGCTGCCCGGAGATCGCACGGACCCCATTGCCGAGGTGAATCGGGAATGCCCGGCCGCTCACCTTGCAAAGGTCCCCGTGGAAGCTCACCTTTGGGTTCGTTCGACCACGGACGTGCCACCTGTCATCGGACGCCCGTCTGGATCGCTGCGTGCCACATCCATGAGCGGAACGATCGGGTGCTGCACCTTCGCGACTCCCTGTGGAAGCTCACCTGTCGACTCGCGGCGAGGCCGTCACCCTCCCCCACCCTTCACGCGCATCGGACGCATCGGGCTGCCCGAAGTCAGTCCGGTGAGGCGAACTGCTGGCGCAGGGCCGCCACCAACGCCGTGCGATCCTGGGAGTCCGGCAACACCACTTCCAGCAGCACCTTGCCGGAATCCCACTCCTTCAGCGATCCGATCAGTTGGCCGCCTTGGCGGATCTTGTACTGGCGCGATGTTTCCTTGCGCTTGCGCTGGTCGCCCGTTTCGAGCTTGGCGCGGATCGCGGCGACCTGGCGGGTGGACAGATCCTCCGTCAGGATGCGCTCCACCAAGCCCACCAGTTCCTTCTCGGACATCCGCTTGGACGCCATCGTGAGTTCGTAGCCGGTGAAGACGCCGAACTTCTCGGGGCGTTCGCGCATGCGGTCGAGGGCGGCCGGCGGCAGCTGGAGCAACGAGAGCGACTTATTGACGGTGGTCGGCGACACGCCCAGCAACTCGGCGATCTGGCCCTCGTTCTTCACCACCTGCTGGTCCAGCAGCTTGCGCCAGGCCAGGGCGTTGTCGAGCGCGCTCTGGGCACTGCGCTCTTCGTTGAGCATCCAGCTCAGCCGATACAGCTCGGCCTCCCCCTCCGACGGCCTGATCTCCAGGTCCAGCTTGTGCAGCCCGGCCGCGGCGGCGGCCTTCTTGCGATAGTGGCCGTCGATCAGCAGGTAGTGGCCGGGCAGCGTGGGATGCTCGATCGCCGGTGCCACCACGATCTGTCCATGCGTTGCGATCGACGCCGCCAATTCCTTCACGGTATTTGGATCGTAGATCGTCCTTGCATTCACTGGATTGTCGTGAATCCTGTCGAGGGGCGCGCTGACGAAAGCACGGCCGCCGGGCGGGGCGGGTCTTTCAGCGCTGAAAGCGGACTGCGACTCAGGCGCGGATGGCACCGCCAGACCCGCGGGTCGGCGCGTGAGCACGGCGTCGGCCGTGGCGAAACGGTCTTCGACGGATTTCTTCTCTGCGGATAAGGTGGCTCGCATGGCGCTCTTCCTGTCGAATTTCGGGTTCATTTGGCGCTTCCTTTCTTCTTCCGGGGCAGGCCCAGAAGCGACAGCACTTCGTCGGTCATCGATTCGACCTCGTCGACCGCGGATTTCGCGCGGGCGACCAAGTGGACCGTGGCGCCGATGATCTGCGCCTCGCGGAAGGCGGCCCGCGAACCCAGCGAGGAGGCCATCAGCGGAAATTCCTTGTCTTCATGGAGGAGTTCGATCAGGTCGCGTGCCAAGGACGTCGATTTCTGGACCATGTTGGCCACCACGCGCGCCACCAACGATTCATTGGTGGCCTGGGCGGCTTCGGCCAACCGCTTGGCGGATTCGGCGGCCCAGATGTCGGCGGGGCTGGGGACGACCGGAATCAGGGCCAGGTCGGAAACCAGCATGGCGGAGGTCGGAGCCGCCGAGCTCATGGCCGGCGGGCAGTCGATGAAGATCGCGTCGAAGTTCTCCATGTGGTTCCTGACTTCCCGATGCATCTTGCCTTCCATGGGTGCGAGGCTGATCACCGACGCTGGAAAGGGCCGCTCTTCGGGTGCCGCACTGGCCCAGCGACTGGCCGTTCCCTGAGGATCCATGTCGACCACGAGACATGAATAGCCTCGCAGGGTCAGCGCGCCGGCCAGGCTCATCGCGATGGTGGTCTTGCCACAACCTCCCTTCTGGTTGAAGACGGTGATCACTTTGGCTGTCATCGATGGGTTTCCTGTGGGTATGGCTTTCAGCGCTGAAAGCGTTCGAGAATCGGGACGACGATGGTCGTTAACGGCACTCGGCTAATTTGCATTTTAGGGGTGAGCTTTTTCCTAACAAAAATTTTTCTCTTGGCCAAACGCATTCGCATCGGAAGCAGGGCGGCCTCGAGCTTTCAGCGCTGAAAACCCGACGATTGGAACGGTGGGCGCTCCTGCCTCGTTTCGGGTGGCTGGCTTGCCCACGTCGTGTCGGACGGGTCGGATCGACAGTGCCTGCGCGGTGCCGCACCGGAACGGCCCGACCCCGCGATGTCACATGGATTCGATCCAATCACCCGTCTGCTGTGGTGCACCCCGATCGCGGGCAATTCCAGCTTCGGTGTTCGATCGCACCTGAACGTCTGCGGTGATCGATTCGCCGCTGGCATGTCGCATTTCGATTGGTGCTGCCGCCATCTTCAATTTCCCGGATGTCCCAATGAACCTTTTACGCAATTCATCGACCTGTTTCCTCATCACGGCCCTCGCGGGGTCGGCCATCGCGCAGTCCAACGTGACGGTGTTCGGCGTGCTCGACACGTCCATCGCCCGCATCCGCACGGACGCGGGGGGCGTCACCGGCCTGGCCGGCGGCGGCGTGGCCAGCAGCCGGCTGGGATTCCGTGGCACGGAAGACCTGGGCGGCGGGCTCGCCGCCGGCTTCTGGCTGGAAGCCGGCCTCAACGGCGACACCGGCAACGCCGGCGGCCTGCCGTTCGACCGCCGCGCGACGATGAGCCTGTCGGGCCGCCAGTGGGGCGAACTGCGATTCGGCCGCGACAAGATCCCGGCCTACCTGAACATCGAGACCTTCGATCCGTTCAACGACATCGGGATCGGCGGCATCGGCGGGTCCAACCTGATCGGCAACGCGACGACGGCGGTCGGCACGCCCGAAGGCAGCGCTCCCAAGCGCGCTTCCAACGGCATCAACTACCTCCTGCCCGCGACGCTCGGCGGGGTCTACGGCCAGGTCCAGTACGCCTTCGGGGAACAGGCGTCCGGCGTCGACAACCGTTCGCTGCGCGACTCGGCCGCGCTGCGCCTGGGCTACAAGTCCGGCGCGTTGAACGTCGCGCTCGGCCATGGGCGGGTGCGCGGCGGAACCACCGCCACTGGCGTCGACTACGACGCCACCAACCTCGGCGCGTCGTACGACCTGGGCTGGGTCAAGCCGACGGCCGTGTTCGCGACTGAGCGCGGCAACGGCCGCCGGATCGACCTGCTGAGCGTCGGGGCGACGGTGCCTTTCGGCGCGGGAGAGTTCCGGGCCGCATTCACCACGTTCCGCCGCAAGGACCTGGACGACGCCGGTTCCAGGAAGCTCTCGCTGGGCTACGGTCACGACCTGTCCCGGCGCACCCAGCTCTACGCCACCGTGTCCCGGGTCGACAACGACCGGCTCGCGACGCGGGGGCTCGCGGTGTCGTCGTCGACGCTGGCGAGCCCGGCCATCGGCGCCGGCAGCGACGTCACCGGCTACGAGTTCGGCGTGCGCCACAGCTTCTGAGGCCCGGCCTCACCGACGCCAGCGGCGCAGTCCGAGCTCGTCGGCGAGGCGGCGGCAGCCCGCGATGCGTTCGGCGACGAAGCGATCGAGCGCGGCACCGGTCGGCGCGAAGGGATGGAGCCGGTGACGTCGCAGCAGGGTGGGGTAGAGGGGTGCCCGCATCGCCTCGCGCAACGCCCGCGCCCAGGCGCGGTGGGCCGCCTCGGTCATCCCGGCGCTGGCACTGAGGCCATGCACCGTCGGCCAGACCAGGTCGACCGCCTGCTCGCGGGACGTTGGGAGGTCGGGACGTCGGTGAGTCCGGCGTCCAGGCGGTCGCCCGCGAGCACGGCGAGCAGCCGCAGCGCGGCGCCGCCGGCGATGGCCTGGAGGGCCTCGGCCGCGTCGCCCGGGAACACGCCGACGTGCCAGCCCTGCAGCGCCTGCGAGGCATCGCCGCCACCCTCGAAGGCCACGAAGCGCATTGCCCGCGGGCGCAGGTCGGCCGGCAGGGTGTCTACCTCGATGCGCGTGAGGTCGTCCCTGCGGTGCGCCTGCACCTCGCGGGCCAGGCGGCTGAGCGGACGCAGCGCCGCCGCCAGCGCCAGCGCGGTGGCGCCGAGCAGCACCAGCAGCAGCATGCCGTCGCGCATCGCCGCCGCACGCAAGAACCGACGTGTGAAGGCTTGGCGTTATCGAGTGCTCTCGCCGACCTGGATCAGCACCGTGCGCGCCGGGCCGTCGCCGGTCGGGCCGTCCAGCGCCCGGCGCAGTGCGGCCACGCGGATGGCCTCGCCGACGTAGCGCCCGTCGTAGAACACCGGCGCCTCCGGCCGCGGTTCCCGGGGCGGCGGCAGGTCGGTGCTGCCGAGCTCGACCAGACCGTCGGAGGTGGCGACGCGGAAATGGACCTGCCCGCCGGCCGTCAGTCCGAAGAATTCGAACATCGCGTAAGGCAGCTTCACCGACAGGCCGCCCGAGGCGGTCGAGAGGTTGGCGTCGATCGAGCGCAACGCGCCGATCCCCGAACGGTCGTGGGCCGAATCGGCCGCGGCGACGGCGTCGGCGTGCGTCAGGCGCAGGCCGACGAACGTCATGCCGAGCAGCGCCGGCAGCAGCAGGGCCGCCAGCCGTTGCCGCAGGCTGGCGCGCCCGACCCAGGCCGCCACACGCCGGCGGATCCGGGCGAGGATCGCGCGACTTAATCCGCCTCCAGCGCGTAGCCCATGCCGCGCAGCGTGGTGATGCGCACGCCGCGGCCGTCCAGGCGCTTGCGCAGCCGGTGGACGAACACCTCGACCGCCTCCGGATGCACCTCTTCGTCGTCGGAAAACACGCGTTCGAGGATCTGCTGCTTGGACAGCGGCTCACCGCTGCGCTGCGCCAGCACGCGCAGCACCGAAAGCTCGCGCGGCGACAGCGGCAGCGGCTCGCCGTCCAGCGTGAACTGGCGCCGCGCGTGGTCGTAGACGAGGGGTCCGCAGGCCACGCGCGGATGCTCGGTGCCGCGCGCCCGGCGCACCAACGCGTGCAGGCGCGCTTCCAGCTCGGCCAGGGCGAAGGGCTTGGCCAGGAAGTCGTCGGCCCCGGCGTTGAGGGAGGCGACGCGCTCGGCGAGCGAGTCGCGCGCCGTCAGGATCAGCGTCGGCAGGCGCTGGTCGCGCTCGCGCAGGCGCCGCAGCACGGTGTGACCGTCGAGTCCGGGCAGGCCCAGGTCGAGCACCAGCGCGTCGTGATCGCGTTGCTGCAGGGCCCGGTCAACCAGGCGCCCGTCATCGACCCACTCCACCTGGATGCCGGTCTGCTCCAGCGCCTTGCACAGCCAGGTGCCCAGGACGTGCTCGTCTTCGGCCAGCAGGATGCGCATGCGCTCGGAGAAGGCGGACCGGTGCGGGCCTCAGTCCGGCTTGATGCCGGCGCGCGCGATGACCTTCTGCCAGCGGCCCTGCTCCACGGCGATGAACTGGGCGAACTGCTCGGGCGTGCCGCCGATCGACTCGGCCGCGTCGCCACGCAGGCGTTCCAGCGCGGCCGGCGCCTTCACCGCCTTCATGGTCGCCTCCGACAGCTTCGCGATGTTCGCCGGCGCCATGTTCGACGGGGCTAGCATGCCGTACCACTGCGTCATCTCGAAACCCGGGAAGCCCTGCTCGGCGACGGTCGGCACGTCGGGCAGTTGCGCCAGGCGCTTGGCCGAGCCGGTCGCGATGCAGCGCACCTTGCCCGACTTGATGAACGGCAGGATCGCCGCCGCGCCGATGGCCGAGGCCTCGAGCCGTCCGGAGAGCAGGTCGGTGAGCATCGGGCCGGTGCCGCGGTAGGGCACGTGCAGCATGAAGACCTCGGACGTCATCTTCAGGTATTCGAAGGCCAGGTGGCCGGCGCTGCCGTTGCCCGCCGACCCGTAGCTCAGCTTGCCGGGCCGGGCCTTGGCGTAGGCGATGAACTCGGTGAGGTTCTTCACCGGCACGTCCGGATGCACCACGTACAGGCTGGGCACCTTGGCCAGCAGGCTGACCGGCTTGAAGTCCTTGTTGGGGTCGTAGGGCAGCTTGGCGAAGATGTACGGGTTGACCGCCAGCGTGCCGATGTGGCCGAGGATGATCGTGTGCTGGTCGTCGGCGCGCGCGACCTCCGACATGGCGATGTTGCCGGCCGCGCCAGGCTTGTTGTCCACGTACACGCTCTGGCCCAGCAGCGTGGTGAGTTCGTTGGCCGTCGAGCGCGCCACGATCTCGGAGCTGCCGCCGGGCGCGAACGGCACCACGAAGCGGATCGATTTGGATGGCCAGGCGGCCTGGGCGAAGGCGGGCGTGGCGAGCAGGCCGCCCGCACCGAAGGCGCCGGCCGCCTGCAGCAGGTGGCGGCGCGAGAGGCGCGCGGGATGGGCGGGGGCGAAGGGATCGCGGTCGTCGGTGTGCATGGTGTCTCCTGGATTTGTGCAACGGCGCCGATGATGCGCCGGCTTTGCTTTCGGGAAGCTGTCAACGCCGCGCCGGCCCGCCGGCCGGCCGCTCCGCTTCAGTCGACCCGCACCCGGTCGGCGGAAGGCACGGCCGCCATGAGCTCGCGCGTGTAGGCGTGGGCCGGCGCCTCGAACACCGCCTCGGCCGCGCCCTGTTCGACCAGCCGGCCGCGCTGCATCACGCCGACGTGGTCGCACATGTGGCGGATGACCGCGAGGTTGTGGCTGATGAGCAGGTAGGTCAGGCCGAACTCGTCCTGCAGGTCGCGCATCAGGTTGAGCACCTGGGCCTGCACCGAGACGTCGAGCGACGACGTCGGCTCGTCGCAGACGATGAATTCGGGCCGGCTGGCCAGCGCGCGCGCGATGGCGATGCGCTGGCGCTGGCCACCGGAGAACTGGTGCGGGTACTTGCGCGCGTCGTCGGGCGACAGGCGCACGCGGCGCAGGGCGTCGGCCACGCGCTCGGCGGTCTCCTCGGCGCTGCCGGCCAGGCCCAGCACCTCGACCGGCTCGGCGATCAGCCGGTCGACGCGCCAGCGCGGATCGAGGCTGGCGTAGGGGTCCTGGAAGATCATCTGGAAGCGCCGGCGCAGCGCCGCCGTCTCCGCCGCGCCGCCCCACCGGTCGAGGCCGTCGAACCGCACGCGACCGGCGGTGGGCCGGGTGAGGCCGGCGATCATCCGTGCCACGGTCGATTTGCCCGAGCCGGACTCGCCCACCAGCCCGAAGGTGGTTCCACGCGCGATGTCGAAGCTCACGCCGTCGACCGCGCGCAGCACCTTCCTCGGCGCACGCGCGAGCGTGCGCGCCAGCCAGCCCGCCGAAAGGTCGAACTCGCGCGCGAGGTCCTGCACCTGCACCAGCGGGCGTTCGTCCGGCGCCGCCGTGGCCGCGGCCGTGACGGCGATCGGTGCGCCGGGCGTCCCGCTGTCTTGCGGTGCCGGGGTGCCGGACACGGCGAGGTCGGCGTTGATCTCCGGCACCGGCAGCCGGCGCAGGCGCCGGTGCACCGGCGGGATGGCCGCCATCAGCGCGCGCGTGTAGGGCTCGCGCGGATGGTCGAGCACCTCGCGCACCGCGCCGGTCTCCAGCACGCGGCCGCGGTACATCACCATCACGCGATCGGCGGCCTCGGCGATCACGCCCATGTCGTGCGTGATCAGCAGGGCGGCCGTGCCGCGCTCGCGGCAGACGCGGCGGAACACGCGGATCACCTGCGCCTGCACCGACACGTCCAGCGCGGTCGTCGGCTCGTCGGCGATCAGCAGGTCGGGCTCGGCGCACAGCGCCAGCGCGATCGCCACGCGCTGGCGCATGCCGCCGGAGAACTGGTGCGGGTACTGGTCGAGGCGGGCGGCCGGATCGGGGATCTCGACGTCGGCGAGCAGTTCGATGGCACGCTGCCTGGCGGCGGCGGCCGACAGCGGCAGGTGCAGGCGCAGCGTCTCGATCAGGTGGCGGCCGATGGTCAGCACCGGGTTCAGGCTGGTCAGCGGGTCCTGGAACACCATGCCGATGCGCCGGCCCCGGAGGCGGCGCAGGGCTTCGCCGCGCAGGGTGTCGATGCGTTCGCCCTGCAGCTCGACCGTGCCGGCGCTGATGCGCCCGGGCGGCTCGATCAGGCCGATGACCGCGTTGCCGGTCATCGACTTGCCCGCGCCGGATTCGCCCACCACGCCCAGGATCTCGCCCGGGGCGATGTCGAACGACACGCCCTGGAGCACCTGCACGGTGCCCTTGTAGGTGTCGAACGCCACGCCCAGGTCGCGCACGCGCAGGGTCGGGACCGGCTCCGCCGGTGTCGCTCGCGGTGCGCCGTTCATTGCAGCTTGGGGTTGAGGGCGTCGCGCAGCCAGTCGCCCACCAGGTTGACCGACAGTGCCAGCGCCAGCAGCACCAGCGCCGGGAACAGCAGGATCCACCATTCGCCCGAGAACAGGAAGCCCTGGCCGATGCGGATCAGCGTGCCCAGCGAGGGCTGGGTCGGCGGCAGGCCCACGCCCAGGTACGACAGCGTCGATTCGGTGACGATGGCCAGCGCGAAGCTGATGGTGGCGATCACCAGCACCGGTGCCAGCAGGTTTGGCAGGATGTGGCGCACCAGGATGGCGGTGCGCGAGCGGCCGATGATCTGCGCCGCCGCCACGTAGTCCTTGTGCTTCTCCACCAGCACCGCGCCGCGCACCGTGCGTGCGTACTGCACCCAGTCGGACAGGCCGATGGCCAGCACGATCACGTAGATGGCCATGTCATCGCGATAGCCCGCCGGCAGGGCACCGCGCGCGATGCCGAAGATCAGCAGCGCCACCAGCAGCACCGGAAAGGTCAGCTGGATGTCGGCCACGCGCATGACCAGCGTGTCGAACCAGCTGCCGACGTAGCCCGCCACCAGCCCCAGCGGGATGCCGATGGCCAGCGACAGGGCCACCGCCGACACCCCCACCAGCAGCGACATGCGCAGCCCGTAGAGGATGGCCGAGAAGACGTCGCGACCCTGGTCGTCGCTGCCCAGGACGTAGGTGCCGCCGCCCAGGCCGGCCGCGCCGGGCCGGGTGAAGGCGTCGAGCAGTTCCAGCCCGGCCGGGTCGAACGGGTTCTGTGGCGCGATCCACGGCGCTAGGACGGCCGCGACCAGCAGCAGCCCCAGCACCGCGACGGCCAGCTGGACCCCGGGCGAGCGCGCGAAGCTGCGCAGCACGGGCGAGTCGGCGTCGCGCCAGCGGGTGCGCGGTGGGGGAAGGTCGGAGGCGGGCGTGGGAGAGGGCATGGGCAAGGTGGGGCGGGTTCTCGGGAGCGGGTGGCGCGCGGGAGGGGTTTCAGCGTCCGCGCAGGCGGGGGTCGACCAGCAGGTAGACCAGGTCCACCACCAGGTTGATCACCACGTAGAGCATCGCGATCAGCAGCAGGTAGGCGGCGATGATCGGCACGTCCACCGCCTGGATCGACGAGATGAACAGCAGGCCCACGCCGGGCCACTGGAACACCGTCTCGGTGACGATGGCGAAAGCGATCAGCGAGCCGATCTGCAGCCCGGCGATCGTCACGACCGGGATCAGCGTGTTGCGAAGGGCGTGGCCGTAGTGGATGCGCCGCTCGGGCAGGCCGCGCGCGCGGGCGAAGCGCACGTAGTCCGCGCGCAGCGCCTCCAGCATCTCCGCGCGCACCAGCCGCATGATCAGTGTCAGCTTGTAGAGCGCCAGCGTGCACACCGGCATCACCAGCGATGCCCAGCCCGATGCCGTCAGCAGCCCGGTGGTCCAGCCGCCGATGGTCACCGTGTCGCCCCGTCCGAAGGACGGCAGCCAGCGCAACTCCACCGCGAAGACGTAGATCAGTCCGATGCCGATCAGAAAGGTGGGCAGCGACACGCCCACCAGCGACACCGTCATCAGCGCCCGGCTGAGCCAGCCGTCGCGCCGGATCGCGGTGTAGACCCCCAGCGCCACGCCGCCGACGACCGCCAGCAGCGCGGCGACGAAGGCCAGTTCCAGCGTCGCGGGCAGGCGCTCGCCGATGACCTCGATCACCGGCCGCTTCAGGCGGTAGGAGATGCCGAAATCGCCGCGCACGGCGTGTTCGACGTAGCGCAGGTACTGCACCGGCACCGGCCGGTCGAAGCCCAGCTCGGCGGTGACGGCCTGTCGCTCGGCCAGCGTGGCGTCATCGCCGAGCAGGCTGATGGTCGGGTCGCCCAGGTGGCGGAACACCATGAACGAGATGAACGACACCGCCAGCAGGACCAGCACCGACTGGCCCAGGCGGCGAATCAGATGCGCCAGCATCCGCCTACTTCGCTGCGACCTTGGCGTTCTTGAAGAAGATGTAGTTCATCGGGTCCACCGGGATGTCGATCTTGCGCACCATGGCGTAGTCGAGCACCTGATGGTGCAGCGGGATGTAGATGCGCTCCTTCTGCACGGTGGTCCAGATGTCGTGGATCGCGGCGTCGCGCTTGGCCTTGTCGCTCTCCGAGGAGAGGCCGGCGATCTTCGCGTCGAGCGCCGGGTTGCTGTAGCGCGTGGCGTTGGTCGGGCCGCGGCCGTCCTTGCCGCGCGTGTGCACCAGGTAGTCGAAGACGTAGGCGGAGTCGAAGGTCGGCACGCCCCAGCCGAACAGGTAGAAGTCGCTGTCGGCCGCGTTGATGGCCGCGCTGTGGATGGCGATCGGCCGCGCCGCGACGGTGGCCTTCACGCCGATGCGGCCGAAGAAGCTCGACAGCGCCGTGCAGATCGCCTCGTCGTTGACGTAGCGGTCGTTCGGGCAGTGCAGGGTGATGCCGAAGCCGTTGGGATAGCCGGCGTCGGCCAGCAGCTTCTTGGCCTGCGCCGCGTTGGCCTTCGGGTAGGTGTCGAAGGCCTTCTCGTAGCCGTGCACGAAGGGCGGCGCGATGATGCCCGTGGGCACCGACAGGCCGCGCATCACCGATTTCTGGATCGCGTCGCGGTCGATCGACAGGTTCAGCGCTTCGCGCACGCGGGGGTCGGCCAGCGGGTTCTTGTCCTTGACGTCCGCGTTCTTCAGCGGCTCGGCGCCCACGTTCAGGCCCAGGAAGATGGTGCGGTTTTCGGGACCCTCGTTCACGCGCAGCTTCGGGTCGGCCTTCAGGCGCGCCACGTCCTGCACCGGCACGTCCTGCAGGATGTCGATCTCGCCCGAGAGCAGCGCCGCCACGCGCGTGGCCGGGGACTTGATCGGCATCAGCACCAGCTCGGTGACCTGCATCGGTGCCTCGCCCTTGCCCCAGTACTGCGGGAAGGCCTTGAAGACAGTGCGGCTGTCCTGCTCGCGCGAGGCCAGCACGTAGGGCCCGGTTCCGTTCTCGTGGCGGGTGAAGTGGTTCTCCTCCTTGCTCTTCTCGTCCTGAGGCACCTCCGCCTTGTTGGCCTTCGCCCAGGCGGCGCTGACCATGAAGATGTTGACCAGGTTGTCGGGGAAGATCAGGTTCGGGCCCTTGGTGCGCACCTGCACCGTCATCGGGTCGGTCTTCTTCACCTCGGCCACCGAGGCCAGCAGTGCCTTCATGCCCGAGGAGGGCGCGCGCGCGCGGTCGAGCGAGAACACCACGTCGTCGGCCGTCATCAGGCTGCCGTCGTGGAACTTGACGCCGGGACGCAGCTTGAACTCCCACACCGACGGATCGCTCGTCAGCTTCCACGACGTGGCCAGCGCCGGGATCAGCTTGCCCTTGATGTCGCGCAGCACCAGCGGCTCGTAGATCTGGTGCGAGATGTTGATGTTGGTGCCGGTGTTGACCGAATGCGGATCGAGCGTGGCGGCGTCGCTGGAACGCGACCAGCGGATGGTCTCGGCCTGGACCAGGGAGGCCTGCGCGAGGCCGGCGGCCAGCAGGGCCGTGACGAGGAGTTTGCGGATCATGGAGGAGACTTCCGGAGGCAGGGGATGAGAAGCGGGGAGGGCGGAAAAGTGCCGCACGGCAATCTTTCCGCAACGCAAGCTTTGTACCATCGAAGGCAAAGCTCTCCATGCCCGTCCCCGTGGTCGCCGGGCTCTTCCTCAGGTCTCGGACGCGGAGGGCGGACCCCCTCAGCGCCACTCCGCTGGCAGCAGCGAGAAGACGTCCTCGTCGGTCATGATTTCGTGGCGCACCACAGGCTCGCGGTCAAGCAGCTTGGGACGGTCGGCCGGATCGATGGACGGCTGCATGTCGGTGATGTCGACATAGCGGCGGATCATGTCCATCGAGGTCCAGATCGAGACCACCGCCACCTCGGTCGAGCCGTCGCCCAGGTCGCGGAACACGGCGGTCGCGCGTTCGTTGCCGGGGGCGGCGTTCATTTCTTTGAGCTTGGTGGCCTCGAGGTGCAGCCGGCACTCCTCGCGCAGGTCGCTGCGGATCCAGAAGGTCCAGGTGCGCAGGATCTTGTCCTGCAGGGGACCCCGTGTCGTCTCGGTCATCGCCACGCTTTCAGTGTCTCTGTTCATGGCGCTCCCTTGAGAAGAACGGCCGGAAGTACGACTTTAGCATTAGCTAAAGCACGCGTCTCCTGGCGGTCGTCGCGGTGGACGCGTTTTCCGGCGTGGCACCGCAGCCGGCATTCAGCCCATCTGGGCGCGCCGCGTGGCGCCCTGGCGCTCGAGCATCCAGCCGGGGTATTCCGGCGGCAGCTGGCTCGCCCGTCCGATGGCCTCGAGTTCCTCGGCCGTCAGGGTCACCTCGGTCGCGCCGATGTTGTCGGCCAGCTGATCGGGGCGTTTGGCCCCGACGATCACGCTGGTGACCTGCGGCTGGTGCAGGAGCCACGCCAGCGCGATGCGCGCGACCGAGACGCCGCGCGCCTCGGCCATCGGGCGCATCACATCGACGGCCTCGAAGGCGCGTGCCTTGTCGACCGGCGGAAAGTCGAACTGCGTGCGGCGGTCGCCCTGGGCGCCCGGCTGGTCGCGGCCGTATTTGCCGCTGAGCAGACCACCGGCCAAGGGGCTCCACACCATCAGGCCGACGCCTTCGCTGCGCAGCATCGGAATGAGCTCGCGTTCGAGGTCCCGTCCGGCGACGGTGTAGTAGGCCTGCAGCGATTCGAAGCGTGCCAGCCCCAGCCGTTCGGAGATGCCCAGCGCCTTGGCGATCTGCCAGGCCGCCCAGTTGGAGACGCCGACATAGCGCACGTGACCGTGGCGCACCAGCTGGTCGAGGGCGCGCAAGGTCTCCTCGATCGGCGTGGCCGGATCGAAGCCGTGGACTTGGTAGAGATCGATGTGGTCGAGCTGCAGGCGAGCCAGGCTTTTCTTGACGTTGTCGAGGACGTGGCTGCGGGTGAGGCCCCGCTGATTGGGGCCGGGTCCGGTCTCGCCGAACACCTTGGTGGCGACGACGACGCTGTCGCGGGGCACCTTCAGGTTCTTCAGTGCCCGGCCGGTGATCTCCTCGGACTGGCCGCCCGAATACACGTCGGCCGTGTCGATGAAGTTGATGCCGGCGTCCAGCGCTTGGCCGACGAGCCGTTCGGCATCGTCCTGCTGCAGGTCGCCGATCTTGCTCCACATCTCGCCGGTGCCGCCGAAGGTCATGGTGCCCAGGCAGAGTTCGGACACGAAGAGGCCGGTACGGCCCAGGGGATGGTTGCGCATGGTGAGAATTCCAGGGGAGGTGAGAAGCGGCGCGCGGCATGACCACGCGTCGCACGGTAACGGGTTGAAAGATCGTTGCGTTGTGCACTAAGTCATGAATTCAACACCGTGTTGGTAATACAAAGGATTGCGGTACAAAGTCGGACGGCATCCAATTGAAAACTTCAGACCTCAAAAATCATCCAACAACGGGGTCGAAGCACTGGAGTGACTGTCAATGTCGGCACAGTTGTCGTTTCCCGATTCGCCACCGCCTCTGCGGGTGGTCGCCGAGCGCGCGGTGGATTTCCTGAGCATCCGCGGGGTGCGCCTGCGCATGGAGGACCTGGTGGACGCCGCGTTCTTCACGCCCGAGGCGACCGCGCGGCTGCACGAGCGCCTGAAGGCGGCCACGCCCTTCGCCCACCTGGTCCTCGAGGGGTTGTTCAACCCGGCCCTGCTCGAGCTGGTGCGCGAGGAGTTCGACCACCGCCCCGCCGACGGCTGGAAGGACGTCACCAGCGGCTACGAGTCCACCCGGCGCTCCGAGCTGGGCGCCGCGCTCGGGCCGGCCTCCCAGGTCTACTTCGACCTGATCGAGTCGGGCTGGTTCACCCGCTGGCTCTCCGCGGTGAGCGGCACGCCCTACCTGCTGACGGACCCCCAGCGCTTCGGCGGGGGCCTCCACGAGAGCCGCGTCGGGGGCACCTTCGCCATCCACCGCGACTTCAACTACCACCCCCACGTCGGGCTGAAGAACGAGATGGTGTGCATCACCTACCTCAACCACGACTGGCAGGATGCCTGGGGCGGGGTGCTGGAGCTGTGGGACGCCAAGGACGGGCAGTGCCGCGCGCGCGTGAGCCCGCAGTTCGGCCACACCCTCGTCCTGCCGCACGGCCCGGCGAGTTACCACGGCCACCCCGGCGCGCTGTGCCCGCCCGAGGGCGTCCAGCGCCGCTCGGTGGCCGCCTACTTCTACACCAGCCCCAAGGCCGGGCGCCAGGACCCCGACGAGGCCGTCTCGGTCTTCATGCACACCCGGCGCACCGACCGCGCCAAGAAGGCCCTGCGCCTGCTCACGCCTCCGCTCGTGTGGAAGGCCATGAAACGCTTCAAGCGGCCGTGAACGCGACCGGCGGCGCGCTGGCCGCCGCCGCCCCGTCGGCTTACTGCTTGACGGCTTCGATCTGCGCCACGATGCGCACGTTCTTCGGCATGCCGAACGCCGTGCCGTAGTCGACGCCAAATTGGGTGCGGTCGATGGTGGTCTCGAAGTCGCCGCCGCAGACTTCGCGCTTGAGCATCTGGCTCTGGTAGCAGGCGAACTGGTTGGCCTTGAAAGTGGCTGGCTGGGTCTTGCCCTTGATCGTCAGGTCGCCCGAGACGGACACCACTTTGTCGCCGTCGAAGGTGAACTTGTCGCCGACGAACTTGGCGGTCGGGAATTTCGCGGCGTCGAAGATGTCGGCGCTCTGCAGGTGCTTGTCGAACGGGGGCGTGCCGGTGTTGATCGAGGTGACGTCGAACGTCAGCTCGACCTTGCCCGTCTTGGCGGCCTTGTCCAGTTGCACGGTGCCTTCCTTCTTGTCGAAGCGGCCGCGGTTCACGCTGGCGCCGAAGTGGCCGATCTCGAACGTGGCGAACGTGTGGCTCGGGTCCACGGCATAGGTGGCGCTCTGGGCGTGAACCGCACCGGTGGCGAAGGTGGTCAGGGCGGCGAGGGCGAGGAGGGTGTGGCGCATGTCGGGGATCTCAGGGTTGTGAAGAAACGGAACCGGGAACCGGGAGGGGAGGAAACAGAAGGTGGCGGGGCGGCAGGGCTCAGACCTTGCCCACGCCGGTCAGGGCGAGCTTGAACTTCACCTGCACGTCGTCGGCCACCATCGAGGTGTCGGCCCACTCGTTCTCGCCGATGTTGAAGGCCAGGCGCTTGATGACGAAGCTGCCGATGGCCGTGGTGGTGGCGCCGCTCTGCGTCATCGCGACGGGCACGGTGACGTCCTGCGAATTGCCCTTGATGGCGAGCTTGCCGGCCACTTCGTAGCGGCCGCCGCCGAGCGACTTGATGGCCGTTGACTGGAAGGTGGCCTCTGGGAACTTCGGCACGTTGAACCACGGTGCCTTGGGCAGTTCGGCATCGGATTCCTTGACGCCCAGCGTGGCGCTGCCGGTGTCGACGGTGAACGCGATCCGGCTGGCGGCGAGCTTGGCTGGATCGAACGCGACCTGAGCGTTGAACTTCTTGAACTGGCCCTCCACCGGCACGCCCATCTGCTTGCTGGTGAAGGTGATCTGGCTCTGCGCCGGCACCAGGGCCTGCTGGGCGAAGGCCGATGCGCCACCCAGAAGGGCCACGGAGGCGAGCACCAGGCTGCTCAAGGAATTTGAATATTTCATGCGTCTGAGAGGGTCGTTCGAGGATGGATCGGAGATCAGCCGCGGCCTGGCAGCATGCGTCGCAGCAGGCCGTCGCGGTCGATGAGCTGGTGCTTGGCCACCGCCGCCACGTGCAGCGCGACGAGTGCGGCCAGTGTGTAGGCCGTGATCCAGTGCCAGGGTTTGAGGGCCTCGGCCAGCGCCGGATTCACCGGCACGAAGCTCGGCAGCGGCAGGACGCCGAGGAATACGATGGGGAAGCCCGCCGCCGAGCTGTAGGCCCAGCCCACCAGCGGGACGATGAAGAACAGTGCGTAGAGGAGGGTGTGCGCGCCATGGTGCGCGACATGCTGCCAGCCCGGCATGGCCGAAGCCACTTCCCGAGGCAGGGCCGGCGGGCGATGGGTGAGCCGCCAGAGCAGACGCAGCGTGGCCAGCACCAGGACAGTGACGCCGGCCCACTTGTGCCAGTTGTAGAGCTTGAGTCGTTGCAGGGAGAACGGCAGCCCCGTCATGTAGAAGCCGACCGCGAACATGCCCACGAGCGCCACGGCCATCAGCCAGTGCAGGGTGATCGCCGTGGACCCGTAGCGGGCAGGGGACATCGGAGCGGTCTTCATGTCGATGGGAGCGGTGTTTTGCGGGCGGAGCGTCACGCCGGTGTGGCGGTCGCCGGAGTCTAAGAGCGCCCGGGCACGCCACGTTGAATCGCGTTGACGCCAGGGTTCGAATTTTTTGAACCCTGTGCGGGATGCCTACCACCCCAGCGGGTGATCGAGCACCCAGATCGCGACGCTGATGGTCCCGAACGACAGCACGGTGGCGAGCAGGAGGGCGGCGGCGCACAGGTCCTCGAAGCCGTACTTCTGCGCCAGGATGGGGTAGATGCTGAGCATCGGGGTGGCCGCGAAGACGACGGCGGCGGCGCGCAGCGCGGGGTCCGCCGGAGGCACCAGCCACATCATGACCCCCACGGCCAGCGGGTGCAGCAGCAGCTTGCCCAGGGCGATGGCGCTCACGTCACGGCGCATGCCCTTGGTCTTAAGGCCCACGAGGGTGCCCCCGATGACGAACAGCGACACGGCCGCCGAGGACATGGCGAGCATGTTGATCGAGCGGGCGAGGACGCCGGTGATGGTGAGGCCAGTGAGGGAGACGGCCACGCCCCCGACGATGGCGAGGATGACGGGGTTGCGCGAGAGCTGGACGAGCGAGCGCAGGACGATGCGGTACCACCGCCCCGGACCGGCGTGGGCGCTGTCGGCCATAACCAGGGTCAGCGGGATCATCAGCAGGTTTTCCACCAGCATGCACATCGCGAGGCCCACCGCAGCGGGCGCGGGACCGGCCACCAGGATGGCGATGGGGTAGCCGATGAAGCCGCTGTTGGAACTGGAGACGCCCAGGCCGCACAGCGCGCTGAGCGCGAATGGCTTGCCCTGGACCCGCCACGCCCACAGCAGCGCGGCCATCATCATGGCCAGCGAGCCCACCGCGTAGCCGAGCAGGTAGCGCGCGTTGAGGACCTCGCCCACAGGGCGCTGGGACAGGGCGGTGAACACCAGCGCGGGCAGCGCGAAGCGCACCACGTAGGTGCCCAGCACGCGCATGTCGGGCTTGCTGAAAACTAGGTGGCCCGCCGCGAAGCCCAGCGCGATGACCACGTAGATCGGGCCGGTGATGGCGAACGTCTGGAGCATGGGAGCGCGCGGGGCTTGATCGAATGGGTCGGGAAACGTGTGGCCGAGGGTCCGCCATTTGCATCACGGCGTCCAGGTTTCTATCACCTGCCGGCGTTGCCCTTCAGAAAACCGAGGTCCAATGATCCGCTGACGCACCGGGAGCACGGCGTATTCGGTGGACAACCCACCTCGAGGGTGTTTCGGTGAGACTGGTGGCTCGCCGCCCTGCTTTTGCTTGAACAAATTCTGGTGATCCTGCTCTGCCATCGCCTCCCGCGTTCCTACCAGCTCATCGATGGCTTCGGCCTGAGGATCCAGATGCGAGGGTGTCCATCGTCGTCTTGCGTGTAGCCGTCGTCGACACCACGAAGTCAATCGCGCTTCCGATCTTGTTTTTGATGCCTGTGGACAGCGAAGCGCTGGCCGCTCAAGTCACCGCATCGATCGCTGCGGTGGGCGCCGTGTCATCGGGCAGATCATCCGCTGCTTGAGCAGAAGCAACCCTAAGGATCCGGCATGCTTTTTGCCGCCAGTGTTGGATGATCAACCCCACGCAGCCTCCATGACGACAAGGCTGGCAAGATGAGTGGCCCAGCCGCTGCGACGATGCTGTGGACGGCGCAAAGGCGTGCCTTTACGAAAATGATTTCCGCTGCAAGCAAAAGAGGATTTTGTGAAATTCGTCATTGAACCCCCGAGTCACATTGTGGTTTTTTTGGAAGTCCAGGTCTGATGACTTTGCTTTCGAAACTTGTGATCGTCGCTTCCATGGTTGTTTTCATGGAATGCTTCGCATGGGTGGCGCATCGCTATGTCATGCATGGCTGGGGATGGGCTTGGCACAAGTCGCATCACGAAGCGCATTCAGGATGGTTCGAGAAAAACGATCTGTACGCGATCGTGTTCGCGATCGTCCCGATCCTCCTGTTCATCGTTGGCCGGTGGTGGGAGCCTCTGTGGTGGGCCGCCCTTGGCATGACGGTATATGGCGGAATCTATGTCTTCGTTCACGATCTGCTTGTGCATCAGCGCGGAGGATTTCGCTGGGTGCCGAAGCGAGGTTATTTCAAGAGGATATTGCAGGCGCACCGCCTGCATCATGCCGTTCATGGCAGAGACGGCACGGTCAGCCACGGTTTTCTGTTTGCTCCAAAACCTTCAACGCTGAAGGCGCAGTTGCGCGCGAACGCCGACCCACAGCGTCGTAGACAACGCCCTGCCACGATCGCCGACGTCGACCCACCGGTTGCAACGAAATGACCTCGGCACATCGTGAAAAGCCGGGCTGCGCGCTGCGCCAAATGCGGGTCGGTGTTTCGCTGGCAGCTGCGATCGTCGTGGCTTGGCTCACGATCCACATACTCGGCATCTTTTTCTGGCATTGGAGCCTGGCGTCCGTTCCGATCGCCCTCGTCTTGGTCGTCGTCCAGACATGGCTCAGCACCGGCTTGTTCATCGTCGCCCATGATTCGATGCACGGTGCGATCGCACCGCATCATCCGACGCTGAACCGGTGGATCGGTGCAACATGTCTCTCGCTCTACGCCTGCTTGTCTTATGGTGCACTGCTCCCTCGGCATCATCTTCACCACAAGCAGACAGGTCGCTCCGGAGACCCCGATTTTCACAATGGCGATTCAAGCCTGACGGGATGGTTTCTCCAGTTTTTTCGCACCTACTATTCGCACTGGCAGATTGTTCGGATCACTGTCATGGCATTGTTTTATATCGTGCTGCTGGATGCCAAGCTCGAGAATATTGTTATCTTTTGGGCAGTGCCGGCGCTAGGAGCCGTGGCACAGCTGTTCATTTTCGGTACCTGGTTGCCACACCGCGAGCGCGCGGAACCTTTCGCGGACGCCCATCGCGCCTACAGCGTCAAAGTCAGCCCTTTGGTGTCGCTATTGACCTGCTTTCATTTCAGCGGCTATCACCACGAGCATCATTTGTCTCCTGGAACGCCATGGTGGGGTCTGCCGGCGCATCGTCGTGCACTCCACAAAAGATCAAGTGAATGCCCGCCAACTGAGAATCGTGAGTAAAAGCCGCTTCCTCCTTGTTGGGAACGAACGATCCAAGTTCTAGGAACTTGGGCCATGACGACTGAGAATTTCACACCCGTGCTATAGCCAGTGGCAGCGAGGGAAGGCTTCGATGTGACCGACCTCTACATCGAGATGAATGTGGTCTTCAAGTGCAAGGACTGGGTAATGGTCGTCCATCCGTCCAATCGACCAATTTCGTCGAGAAAATAGTTTGAGAACGTCTCCGTTGTCTCGATCGGCGATGGTTGTATGCCCACATCGAACTGACCATGGGCAGCGGCGTTTCCAGCCACATCCAGTGGGCCCATTGACCCAGCCACCGATCCACTCGTTTCAAATCCTTGCCATCGGGAGCGCTCGGTTCACGCTTGCGGGCCAGCAGGGCTAATCCGAAGATCCCCACTCGGCCGTCGAGCCCGGTTCCTGCGCACTAAGGGCTTCCTGCGTGTCATCGCAAGGTGTCATGCCTCTAAAGGACCTTGAGTTCGTGCAGGACCCGACCCTGCGCGTTCCAGTTTGTGTGGACAGCGAGCGTCCATGCACCGATGGCCGTCTTGCAATGTAATTTGTCATGCTTTACTTCGTGTCTGTGGCTTGAATCACTGGCTTCAAAGCTTGCTCAGCACTAAGTATGCTTACAGGCTTAGGCGGAGGTGCTGCCAAAGCTTGTTGGTCACGCACTTCAGCCGTTTTGGTTTCAATATGCGTAAGAATGTCATGCACGTCCTCCCGGGACAATCCGAGATTAGGCATGCGCACACCCTTGTATTTCTTCAATAAATCATTGGCAATGACATCGCCTGATGCGAGCACTTCATCGGGTACCAGCACGAACTGCTCAAGCCATTTGCTTTGTCGACGCTCCGTAACGCCAAGCAGGTCAGGACCGATCTTGTCCCCACCGCCAATGCTGTGGCATGCAACGCATCCGTTTTGAAACAGGAATTGGCCGTTGGTGACTTGCAGCGGTGCTGCGTTGGCGTAGTTCTGGCTTTTCAACAGATCGGGCCAGCCGAGAAAGGTTTGAATGCTGCCAGCCACAAAACGTGGATTGTCCGTGACCGAGTTTTTCATCCACTGGCCGCTTGGCTCGTGGCCCACCATGAGGGTGGTGCTGTGATTGTCACGCGGCGAGGTTGCCTGCAGTGTGCCAAGGCCAAGTTTTTTCGTGGCGATCTGCACATCCTTTTCAGTGCCCGTCAAAAACAGCCAGCCTGGCCCGATGTCGAAACGATCGGCATACGCTTTCAAAAGCTCCGGAGTGTCGTTGAATGGGTCGATGCTAATCGAATAGAAAAAGATGTCTTTTCCTACCCGATCACCCAGAAGCTGTTGCAACTCAAGCATCTTGGCTGTGCCAAGTGGGCAAACGTCGCCGCAGCCTGCGAAAAAGGTGTTGGCGGCTATCGCTTTGCCTTTGATCAAGTCATCGTACAGACGAACTTTTTTGCCATGTTGCGTTGTCAGCACGACATTCGGGAAATGATCCGCTCCCCACAGCTTGCGCTCAAATGCGCCTTCAGCGTAAAGCAAAGCCGCTGCAAGCAGCGCCATCCCCGCAACGCTCAAAGCGGTTGTTTTGCTGAAAAAGCGCATGATCTTTTTCCTAGTCTTTCAGCGCGGCGTCAAAACCGCATTGAGCGATGTAATTGCACCCGTCGATGTGTCGACGTTCATGACAAAACGCGCAGAGCCCACACGCACCCGGGAAATCGGTGCATCTTCATCCGTTGCCATAGGGAAAGTGAATTCGACATTGTGATTTGCTGTAAGGGGTCGAATGATGTGTTCCTGGGTGGTGAGCACATATTTCGTGCCACTTTGCGCACCAGTGCCAGTCACGCCCGTCAAGTCGAACAGCATGATCAGTGTCGGGTTGCCGAAGTCAGGATCAGAGGCCAAACGGCTGTTGACCGTCGCTTGTCCTTCAAACCGAACAGCCTCGACGTTGCCAGCGTTGCCAGCGTTGCCCTGAGATGTAACGCCCACAGCCTTCGGGTTCATTCGGTTTTGCGCCTGAATCGACATTGATGCGAGCGGCAGTGCGAGGGCCACACAAAGAAGTGCGAGGGCCCGGCGAACGTCGAGTTGATGCTTCATGACGTGCGCTCCTTTAGCGAAGGACTTCAGCCGCAGCTGTGAAGGTCACGCCCTGAGGACGCGGCATGGGGGTTGGCAACGGTTGCAGGAAAGGTGATCCAGCGTTGCTGATGTCCCAGCGCATCAACATGGCATGGTCCTCGTGCGTTGTTGTGTGGCAGTGCTCCATGAACATGCCGCCCCAGTCGCGGAACTGCATCGAGATCTTCATCTCGCCGCCCGGGCGCAGCCGGTAGACGTCCTTGCGACCCCGCTCCCATTTCGGCACGTTGGCAGCACTGCCATCGCGCGAAATGATCTGGCCTTCCTCGAAGTGGATGTGGATCGGATGGTCCCATCCGCCACTTGTTTTCAAGGTCCAGATTTCGCGGGTATTGAACTTCGGCTGAGATGTAATCCGGTTGAAGGCCGCCGCCAGCATGGCGCCGCCATCGGTCTTGATCCCCCAGGGCCCTTGTGATGCTGTGGGCGGGTTGTGGGTTTCCGGCAGGGTCTGGTTGGCACCACGGCCAAATTCAAACACTCGCTCACGCGCAACTGGCGCCGACAGCGACGGGTTCGGCACCAAGTTCAGTGGAACTTGGCTAATATCGGGCCTGGCCGGGTCCCGGACAACTCGGAACTCCAGGAAGGCACCAACGCCTGGATCATCAGACTCACCGGACAGGGCCTCGCTCAGTGAAAGCACTTTGTCCACGAGTTTGCCGTCACTGTGTTCCGCCAGATTGACCATGCGCACCTTGCTGCCCACGCTCCACTGGGAGAAGTCGATCACGAGGTCGTAGCGTTCGGCCACGCCCATGATGTCGGTCGAGGTCATGAGCAGTCGCTGTGGCAGGAGGTTGCCATCGTTGGCAATCATGTAGAACGGCTTGGAGTCGCTCAAGATCAATTTGTACATGCGCGCCACGCCGCCGTTGAGGATGCGGAAGCGGTACTTGCGACGCTCAACCTCGAAGTAGGGCTTGTACGCAAAATTCACCGTGATCTGGTCACCCAGAAAGCCTTCGGTATCGAAGATGTCGAAGTGCATCTGACCATCGGCGTTGAAGGCTTTGTCGGCCAGCATGAGGTTGACGTCGTACTCGAGGTTCCCCCAGTCCTTGGCGGTGCCACTGGGCAGCCGCAAGTTGACGCCGTCGTTGATGGCCTCATTGCCGCGGTCGACCGCACTGTAGATGTTGTGCAGCGCGCAATTGCCCTTGTAGACGTTCTGTGCCGTGAACTCGAACATGTGGTCGTGAAACCAGTGCGAACTCATCGTTTCGGTCCAGTCTCCCGGAATTTTCGTAATACCGCCGCTGCCGTTGGGCGTTCCAGCGCGGATGTCGGTCGCTGCCGTGTTGATGGTTGTGAAGCCGGCAAGCACCAGCGGCCAGTGGTAGTCGTAGAACTGACCGGGGAAGAAGAAGGCACCCGTGAAACCGTCGTTCTCGGCGCCGTGGTGGCCGTTGTGCTCGTGGGTGCTGATCGTGTGGCGGCCGAACCCTTTGTTCTGTTTCGGATCGAACGGCAGCTTGTTGTGATGCCGGAAGAGGACCGGTTCGCCGTAGCGACTGAGCAGCAGCTTGGGCGGTACCGTGCCATTGAAGGTCCACACGCTGTTGATGTCCTGAATGGGCATTCTTGGATGGAACCGCACGGGGATCGATGCAGCCGGATCGATGTTGGAATTCAGACCGGCCGCCACACCCGGGTTGTAGACCCGGTTTGCCTTCGCACCTTCTTGCGTTGCGGTCACGGCAATCTTGGGCAGGAACTCGTTCCATCGCTGGTGAGCCCAGATGGTTCCAGGTGGACGGCCTTCGATCGGACCCATGTTTCCACCGGGGTAGGCGGCAACCAACGCAGGGTCGAGGGCTTGCAAGGTTTCGTTGGCCTGCGCCATGGGCGCCGGGCTCAAAGCCGTCATGGCATTGGGAGTGCGCGTCATCAGGTCGGCACGCGGCATCGGTTGAGTGAACGGCAAAGCGCCGAACAGCGGGCTCAGTGGCGCTCCCGTGGGAACCGACGACGATGCGTAAGCGCTGCCCACGAAAGGGCTCAGCCCGTGCTTGAGCGCCAACCCCCCCACGGTCGTAAACAGGCCCCATTTGAAAAGATCACGGCGGACCACTTGGCCATGAGACAAGGCCTTGACGATTTCCTGGCGATTGCGACGCGCGTTTTCAGCTTCCTGAATGCGCAGTTTGGATGCCTTCGACGATAGAAACATGGTTGACCTTGCCCGCTGGGCAGCTGAGTTGACGATTTGCACTGACTCGGTTCAAAACAATCGATAACCCTTGACAAGCGGGAAAATCATCGAGTGGATATGTCATCCAGCTATGAAAAGCAGCATGGTTTAGACAATCTCGAAAGCACAGCAAACTGTGATTTCAAGTTACATCCACGGGAACTGCCATTAGGTTTACTGTTATTTTGAACAGTCAAATAATAGGCTTAATTGTGAAAAAAATTACGAAAAAGTAATATTTCCTTCGTACTCGCTTGCCTAATCCGACTCAAAACGAGGTCAAGGGGGTGGGGTGTCGAACTGACTGAGGGTCGCCGGCTGTTCTACCGGGCCACTGCGTGCTCGTGCCGTAGGCTCAAGAGTGCTGACCATCACCATGGGAACGCGCGCGCTGCGAGCGCAAGGCTTGAGTCCTGCTGGTGCCCTGCACACACATGCTGGCGGTAGAACCCTTCAGTCAACCTGCCGAAGCAAAAAGACGTCTTTTGCTTGAATGGCAGGCTGTATCAGACGCCGGGCGGAACGCCCCGTGAGGCAGGCGAACGAGAGAGCAGCGTTGGTAAAAAGCTTGGGTTTGCTATGAAGCTGCCTCGACTTGCCTGCTACCCCAAAACCAGGAGCTGAGCCAGCTCATCAGCGAACTGCAATGTGAAAGGGTGGTGGTGTCCGCCAGTCGGATCTGTCTGCGGTATCCCAGTCCTGATAATTTTTTGTTGCTGGGTGCGATCACACTGCTGCTCCCATCACGGCACGGATCACAAGCCATGCAACAACGTTTGTCTGCAGTGGCCAGCGGGTGAACTCGACTGCCATGCAAACAGTGCCTAAGCAACCTTGTCGCAGAACACCACATAGTGGGAGCAAAGCAGGGATTTGAACGGATACATGTGGCGTTTTTGCGCCAACGACATCGGGTTGCGGGTTAGCCGGATGTATAGCCGTTGAACCGGATAGACCACCAGCGCCAGTGGCAGGAGCAGCCAGTCTTTCCAGCCGGAGGAAACGTACTCCAAGCGTTGCAGACGAAATCCAGCCATGTCCAGCACGCGCAGCAGGTTGTAGAGCGGGATCAACTTCCAGGTCGGTGCTTCGATGTCCACGAACATCTGAAAGCGGCGGGTCTTGCCCAGCAACAGGTAGGAGATCCGGTCGCGCATCGCCACCACGTTGTCGTTGGTAACCACCAAGTGACCGTCCTCCTTCAAGTGCGCATGACAGGTCTCGAAGAACTGCAGGGTGTTGTCGAACTCCATGACGCCACTGACTGAGACGATGCGGTCGAATTTGCGCTCCGGGAAGACATGGAACGGTCGACTGGCATCAACGCTTGAGAAATCGTCGTCGTGGAGCGTTGATGGCTTGGTCAGGTCACATCCACGCACGTCAGCGCCAGGAAAAAAGCTTCGCAGCGACCACATCAAATCGGCGTTGCCGCACGGGATGTCGAGAATGCGTTTCTGAGACGCTGGCCCATCTTCGTGCAGCAAGTGCTCGATGACAGTGCGATGTACACCTGCGCAGGTCATTCCTGTTGGAATCGAGGTCATTTCCATCGCGTATCTCCATAATTATTAGAACTATCTTCTTATGAAAATTAACGATGTCAAAAAAATGTGTGTACTGAATTGGTAACCATGAGGTTTTCGTGCATCTGAGGTCACTGCCCATGTAGACGCAGCATGGCGCTGTTGCACGGCCTGCACCAGGCTCCGGCATCGCTGAGTTCAGAGCAAGTCATGCCACGCCGGCCAACTCCAGACGAATGAGACCAATGCACACGTTCGCGCTTTGAACCGCACGGCCTAGACGGCATGCCAGGGCAGCCAGGTCTCGATGCCGTCCATTCCCTCCCGCTGCTAACACGAAAAACAGAGGTCGTATTCGTGCGCCTTGGCCCTGACAGGAGCCCTGGAATCCCATGCGGTGACTCAACGTGCCAATGCGAACCCGTCGGAGGGCTCGACGCTGACGCTGGGCATGGTCAATGTCGATGCCGCCGCCACGCGACCTCTGGCAGCGTGCCAAGTGTTGAGCCCTGTGGGCATCTCCGGCACGATGTATTGCAAGACCAGTAAGTGGATGAAGACTGGCAGCTCCTCTTGCGAGGGCCGAGCGCGCAGGTCACGACCTTCGAACAAGGCACCGACGCCCGCCAGATCTTGGTCTGTGGCTTCAACGGCAAGGGTCGCATCAGGGCCGTCAAGCTGGCGACCGACGACCTCCGGGAGAGGTTCTCGTGGGTGGACGCGGTGTCGCGGTCGGCCTTAGGCAGGCCGTCGACAGCCCGCTGCGGGACCTGCAGGCCGTCGTCGAATCACGCCATCACCGGCACGTGCTTCTGCATTTCAGGCGCCATCTGGTAGCGCAGCCCGTGCAGGAACAGCCCGAACTCGCCAAGCGACTTGCCGTGGTCGATCAAGTAGAGAAGTCCGGTGGCGCGGCGAACCGACTGCTTTTTGAGCCAGTCGATGGTGCGTCCGAGGAAGCGGTCCCTGTGGGCGATGGGGTTGTCGTGGCGTTGGTCAACTCGCTGTGGCTGCAGTCGGCCAAAAGGTTGAACTGGCATCCGGTAACGAAGCGCTTTAGGTCAACCGATGAACGCGCGACTTCGTCTCGGAATTCACCGTCCATCCACTTGCAGCAGTGCTTTGGTCGAGGACTCTTCGAACGCATCGCGACATTTACACTGCAGTAAGTGAAGGGTGGCACAGGGATTGCCACGTGGACCACCAATGACCACGTTGTGTAACCACCCATTTTTTTCCTTGGATCAACCTTTTCTGAGGAACCATCAGGGCTGGAAACTGTTCTTGAACATCCGGCAAACCCTGCCTGGCCCACTCCATGAGTTCTTGGGCACGGTGACGATCGAAGCCGGCGAAGGCAGACCGGGTGCCAAGGGGCGTGTTCGAGAGATGGAATGCGCAAGGCCGCACACGACCTGTGCGGAGGCAACACGCGATGCCATGAACCTCGCGCAAGTCATTCTTGCCGTCATCGATGCCGCACTTGATGCCGATGGGTCGTCAGTTGAGAATATTCTCGACTTTCCCTCCCCATAACCGTCGGTTGCTTAGCAAACCTGTCCTGCCCAAACAAGTACGTCCTTTGAAAATCTGTTGTTGAGGATTTGGCACATGCGGAGTCTTCTAGGATTGCATCGTGTATTCACTGCATTCCAGCGTCAAACACATTGCCTGTTTTGACGGAATGCTTGTTTTCGCGTGTCCAGCCGAAGGCAGCTTGCAAAGCCATCGCGATGGTTTGCGATTCGTCGGTAAAGTCGACCAAGCTTGTGGGCAGAGCAAAAATGTTTCCGCTCACTAGCGATCTGCAATGCACGACCGTTTGGAAAAGACTCGAGGAGGTCCGTCTGGCTGAACACACGCAATCCCATCCCTCGTGATACAAATGATTAATATTTTGAACCATTAAAAAAATGTGTCGCTTCCACTGCAGCCTCAAATCGACTTTAAATAAAGGCTGTCTCGAAAATGAAATCAAGTCAACGACCGATTGGGATCGAACAGTCGATAAGAACCATCAGCTTGCTCGACCATCGTCCCGGTGTCTTTGAACTTTTTGATGACGCGAGCAGCGAGTTCTCGAGACGTGCCGACATTTCTCCCCACATCGCCTGCCGAAATCTTGGTTCTCAGCACCTTGTGACCTTCTTCGTCCAAGATGGAGATCTCTTGCAAGAACTTGAAAATTCTTTCTTGCCCGCCCTGCAGTGCCAACGACTCGATTTTCCTGTCAGCAGCTCGCAGTCGACTCACCAGACTGAGCATGATCCGATTTTCGGGCGAGTCGAGGTGTGGCATGCATGATTGAAAAGCCGCCCGTTCAATCACGAGCAACTCGCACGCGGTCACCGCTTTGACATTGGTGGAGTGGGGTTCTCCATCGATCAAACTCATCTCACCAAAATAGTCGCCTTGCTTGAGGGTGGTGAAGATCACTTCCCGGCCACGCGCGTCTCGCGTGGTCACGTGCACTCGGCCCACCAAAATGGCGAAAAAGGCATCCGACTGCGCGCCTTGGCGAAAAATCAAAGCGTTATTCCTGAACTTCTTTTTGACAAAAGAGTTTGCCAAGGTTTCAAGCTGCGTTTCCGTTAGAGACGCAAAAATTGGCACCCTGCGCAGCAATTCCTTGTTGGACAAGAGTGCCATGCCATACTTTCATGATTTGATCAGCAAAATTCTAAGCCAATCTTTGCATCAGCAGTCAATGCTTACTTACATTTCAGTTGGTTTGTGGCAACAAATTGGCTTAATTAAATATAAAGTTTTACAGCTTACAAAATCATTGGGCATCGTCCTTCAACGGCAGCAATAACTTTGAAACAAGTTGGTGTGTTGGTTTGAGGAGCATCAAATGCTGCTATTCATCGGTTTGTTTCCAATCATCGCTTTTCTCTTGCTGTCTGTGGATTCGCATGCTTTGAGCATCGACGAAATCACGCAAGCACGCATCAGCTTGTCACATGCTTATCTTCAGTCACAAGCGTCCAACATCTCCCTTGCAACTCCTTATCTCGTTGATTGTGGGTAAGACTAGATTTTATTTTTCATAAAATCCAGGGACTTGCTTGCGCCGATGGAAATCTAATAAAAGAGAAAATCTCTCTCATGGCTGCACGAGTCGATCGATCTCATTGACGGCAGCTTGAAAACTGCTGAATACTCTGCTCAAACGCTGATCCTGTAGGTCGAAGATGGCATATCCAGCCACGACGCAGAATGGCGTTTTTTCCGTCGAGGTTGGTATTCCCAGCATTTCATAGATTCGGTAGATGCCGTGTTGAACCTTGATGCTTCCTCTGACGAGTCGCACGACTAGCGCTCGAGCAGCGTTGGGTTTGGCGCCGATGGGCGATCCCAGGTCGTGGTCATCGAGTCCGCTTGGATCGTCCGAGAAGAATTCGAAGGATCGTTTCTCAACACGCAACGGTTGCCCGCCATGGCCAGCTGGGTCTGCTGCTCGTACAAGGCAGTAATGGCGAAGCGTGATTCGCCGTTGGGCCACTCCACCTCGAGGCAGGCGTCGTTCAGGGCCTGCCAGATGGTCTGTGTGACCGTGAGCGTGTCTACGCTGTCTGGTCCGCTAACCGTGATCGTGATTGGTGCTGACATGGTGCTGCTCCAGTTTCTTGGCGACTCAACCCAGCGAGCGGCTTGGCTGTTGGCTCATCGCGCAAGGGGTCGGGTTTTGCGGGTCAGCCTTTTCATCGCCTTCCAAACCAGTGGCGGCGTCAGCAGGCGGGCTGCCTTTTTGACGCGATCGGTCTTGCGTGTCTTCATGAAGACGGACACCGCTTCGTCCGGGTCCTGTTGCCCTGCCTTCGGGCTGGTGTAGTAGTAGCAAGCCACAGAGCGTCGGGTCACGCCCTCGGGCGGGCACAGGGGTCCTGGGTGACCGTGGTAGCTCGCCGGGCCGTGCGGCATCAGGAGCGTGTGGCCGAACTCCGGTGACACCCGTGCCTTGCACTGTCCGTTCTTGGCGTTCCACAGTTCCAGCACCCCTCCCCAGGCGTCCTGCCAGCCGCGGTTAAGGTAGGTGATCATCACCATCTCGTTCTTCAGCCCGACGTGCGGGTGGAAGCTGAAGTCGCGGTGGATGGCAAAGTTGCCTCCCGGGCGGCTCTCATGCAACCCACCGCCGAAGTGCTGTGGGTCTGTGAGCAAGTAGGGCGTTCCGGTGATGTCCGAAAGCCATTGCGTGAACCAGCTGGAGTTCACGACGTTGAAGTAGAGCTGCGAGGCCGGACCCAAGGCCGCGCCGAGTTCCGAGCGACGCGTGGATTCGTAGACGCTGCGCACGTCCTTCCAGCCACCTTCGGGCCGAAGGTCGAACTCTTCTTGTACCAGTTCCAGCAGGGCGGGGTTGAACAGGTCTTTGATCACCAGGTGAGGAAACGGCGCCGCAGCATGCAGGCGCGATCTCAACTGCGCAATGGACTCCAGCGTGAAGTAGGAACGCCCCACCAGCTGGCCGAGCTGCAGCCGCACGCCACGAATGTGAACCGTGTCGGGAGACCGGTCGCTCACAACACGTAAGGTGGGAGAGAACGCAGGAGAAAGCCATTGAGCCGACATGAAACACCACCTTTGCGAAAACCCCATGTTAGAACTGGATGAGGTCTAAAGTGTTAAATGTAACTCTAAGTTAATGAACTTTGAGCCTGTGCGGGTGTGACTTCACAGGGAATAAATCACACTTCCGATTGAAAATCAGGGATTCATGCCTGTCTGGCATCGTAAAGATGACGTGGTACTCGGGCGCAAGGGCATACGCCAAAATTGCTCCACTTATTGACCTGAGTCGACAAACGCAAACAAGGCCATGAACAGCGCTTCTAGAACCCTGGTCATTTACAGCCTCAAAGCCGTTGCGCTGAACATAAGCAGGCGGTTTATCTTCTCAAACTTTCAACACTATAAACCGGATATCTGATCGAAAAATAAAAATAGATTGTTGGCGGATCAATTTTTCTTGGTTCCTAAATTGTTTTAGATTTTAAGCCGTCATCAGACAATCAATTGGTTCGGCGATAAATGGTTGAAGAAAGTTTGTGCCTTTGAACGTCCTGTGTCTCTGGCAAAATGACTGACCACGCAGAACGATCAAAATGTGCATCATGAATGCTAAAGACACATCTAGAGTTTTGCAAACTCTTAGACAGAGCCTGAAAGAATAGGGCTGCGAAGCATGCAATGTAACCATTGCATTTGCATCAATAAGTCATGCCTGCCTCGTTGACCAGTCGTGCAATCTGTCTGGCAGACATTTGTAGCCGCCGATACTGGATTCCGTCGAGTTCGGGCGCTGAGTCGGCGCTGAGGCAGCATAACGTCCCATACAATTCACCGCTGTTCAGCCACACGGGTGCAGCCATATACGCACCGACATGCGACAGTGAGGCAGGCACCTCATGGGTCAAACGCATGGTTTCTACATCGGGCATCACGGCAGGCAAATCCCCATCAAGCACTTTTTGACAAAAAGACTTGCTCTTGGGGAAAGACATGCCTTCGATGCTGTCGTCGTCCCTGCAGTCCGTCGAGTGAATGATGACCACCTCGTCGCCTGTTTTCTTGGTCACGAACACGATGTCCATCAAAAAATGTTCGCGCATCACGCCCAGAATGCCAACGATGCTGCGATCAAGCGATTCGGTCCTCAACTCACCTGAGCTCAATACACGGCGCGGCAGTTCAGCCAACTTGCCAGCGACGGCATCGTCCTTGAATTCTGTGCCGCCAGTCAGACTAACCAGCAAATGACCAAGCTGATCGAGCAAGACCGAATGCTCTACATGATCGCCCAACAGCGCATTCGAGGGCATGCTGGAAAATGTGGATTCACTTGGGCTTTGAATGACGCGAGTACCACCAACCTTGGTGATTGCTCTCAGACCGTGGGTTCCATCGGTACCCAGACCACTGAGGACCACCCCGATCGCACCGGATTTGTACCATTCCGCCGCTGACATGAACAGGTCATCGGCGCTGGAAAGATTAGCTCCGGGGTCCACATCCAACCTGCCGACCGCGCTAAATCTCACGCGTTTGCCTTGAGGAATGACATAGACGCGTCCTGGAAGAACATCAGTTCCATCCTGGACATAAATTACGTCGGGCCTCGATGCAAGTCGCTGCTCGTGGGCACTGAGCCGAGGGATGTCCAGCGCTTGCAATCTCTGCACATGGGCAATCAGGGGAAAAGCAAACGTCGAGGGCAATTGACTAATCAGCCGGGCGATGGCATCAATTCCTTCCACGGAAGCCGCAACAACAACAACGCGATCTCTCAAACCCATTTCTTACCATTAAAGTTGCAAAAATAGATCAAATCATTGATGGTTAAGCGTTTGCGTAGGACGCAATCTCGTCACACCCGTGCGAGTGTTTGATGCTGCCGAGGCGTCAGCAATTCAACGGCTTTGTCAGAATAAGGCTATGTCCTGCCTCAAACCAAATCAGCATAAAATTTTGCAAACCTGATTTTATAGTCCTTGTGCAGATCAATATTTTTTGATGCATTGCTGACTCAAAAACATCTGAAAACAGTTATTAATTGAGAATTGCCATTTGGTTTTAGTTTTTGATCTGGCTTGAATTTCAGCTACTGCTTTTCTGCTTCATCGACACAATGAAGCGATGGACTGTCCAGGGTCTGTCTCACTCGCCTCGCCAGATCTGCGAAGCGGTAAGGTTTCTTCAATACTTCGAACTCCGAATTCTCATCCTTGTTGATGCCGTCGGATGCACCACCGTAGCCCGTGGCCAACAAAATTCGCACCTCAGGCAATCGCTTGCGCAACTCGCGCGCCAAGCCGAAGCCATTCATGCCACCCGGCATGATGACGTCAGAAAACAGGAGGTCCGGCGTCCACTGGCCTTTGCTTTTTTGCTGCATGTCCAGTGCCTCTTGCGCACTGTGGGCCACATGCACGGTGTAGCCCAAGCTCTCCAGCATGTCTCGCGCCGTGCCTGCGACCTCCGGGCGATCGTCAACGACCAGGATGGTTTCTGCGCCACCTTGGTGGGCAGGTCGCTGAGCGATTGGGTCCGGCGTGTGAAGCACACGACCCGAGCGGGGAAAGTACATCCGCACCGTTGTGCCGACACCCACCTCGGAATAGATGTCGGCCATGCCACCCGACTGCTTGGCAAAGCCATGGACCATCGACAATCCGAGACCGGTGCCCTTGCCTTCTTCCTTGGTCGTGAAGAACGGGTCCATGACGCGGTGAACGATCTCGGCGGGAATGCCCTCGCCCGTGTCTGCAACGACCAACGCAACGTAGGGGCCAGGGGTCAAACCCGCAAAGGACTTTGCATCTTGTGCGCCAACCTCGACGTTGCGCGTCTTCAGGGTGATTGTGCCGCCACTGGGCATCGCGTCACGTGCGTTCACAAGGATGTTCAGGAGCGCCGCTTCCAGTTGGGTGCTGTCCAGTTGACAGTTGCCCAGATCCTCAGCGAAGAGCTTTTTGAGTTTGATGCGTTCACCCAGGGTCTCTTTGACCAGGTCCGTCAGGCCATTGACCAGACTGTTGAGGTTGACCATCCGGCCCTCAAGTCGCTGCTTGCGGGAGAAGGCCAGCATCTGCTGCGTGAGGGTGGCGGTCTTCACGATGGAGTTGCGGATGCTGCCAAGACCGCGCTCCAGCGCAACGTCCGTCATTGAACCCGCTTTGCGCCGGTATTCCAGCAGGTCCAGGTGCCCGGACATGACCTGAAGCAGGTTGTTGAAGTCATGCGCGATGCCGCCAGTGAGTTGGCCCAGCGCTTCCATCTTCTGCGCTTGGCCCAGGGCTTTTTCCATGTCGCGTCGCCGGCTCACATCAAGCTGTGAGGCGAAGAAGTACACCAGTTCTTTGTTCTCATCAAAGATGGGTGAGACGTAGAGCGCGTTCCAGAAGCTCGTGCCGTCTTTGCGGTAGTTCAGGATCTCGACACTGGTCTCGTGGCGCGCCTTGATCGCTTCGCGGACTTCGGCCACGCTGCAAGGATCGGTACCGGGTCCTTGCAGGAAGCGACAGTTGCGGCCCATTACCTCGTCAATGGTGTACCCGGTCATGGACAGGAACGCGCGATTGGCGAAGACGATCGGGTTGTCGCTCTGGTGGGGATCTGTGACGATCATCGGCATCCGGGTCGTCTCGATCGCCGCGAAGAAGATGTCGTCTCGATGACCTGAAATGGCTTGCTGGCCCGAGTCGGCGACAGTGACCCCTATGGGCTTGGAGTTTCTGATCGGTGGCTTTTCGGACGAAGGCTGCATGACAAGGATTCGAGCGTCAACGGAATGCGGGCGATTACACACGAAGATCGAATTTATTCATCAGCAAATGTCAAGGCTCGGGTTGGTGCTTCAAACCAAAGTATTAGGTTTTCAGCATTGATTAGATTTTCGAGCGCTTGTCCGACAAGGCCGCACTGCCAGCGATCTGCGCGCACGCACTCCCATGGATCAGCAAAGATGACTCGGCAGTCTTTTCAAAATGCGAAATGGAGCCAAGAACTGGCTGTTGATTATGTAAGGCCGTCCAATGACGCCAACGCACCACTTAATATAAAAATTTGCCAATGTCAATTTCGAACTGCATCTTGCATGTGACAAACTCAGTAATGGTGTGCATGAAGGCAATCGTGCCCACTTAAACGATGCTGGCCTGCGAGGCAATGTTCTTCAACGAAATGCTGCTTTTGTGGAATTGAAGGCAGGCCCATTTTTATTTGAAGTCAAGAATGTGAAATGACATCTAGCGTGCATATTCAGCCTAAGAAAATATTCCTGCCTACTCACAAAAACCGGTTTCGGTGCCAATCCAGCCTTCTGAATGTGCTTACCCACAAAAATTTCATGGTTAATTATCAATGAATATAATTCAAAGATTGGCCTGACCGCCAGAAGAAATTTTCTTTTGTAGAAGCCATCGAAAAGCGTTCTTCACGTGATTCGATGATTGAGCCGGCAGATGTCACCATCTGCCGGCTTTTTTTTGTGGCCAATCGTGGGTTGAGGCGTGTCTTTAGCACAAGTGTTGCTCCACCTGAGACGGAGCTCGGCCACGGAGATTCCAAGCACTCGCGCAACGCGGTGCCACCCGGTTTTTTCCGTTGCTATACGGCTCCTCGACTGACCCCGAATGCGTCGGCAAACTCGCACTTGCTCAACCCAGGCTCAGTTGTACTTCCTCGATCAGTCGATGAATGCTCATGGCCATGAGGCTAAGCGCGATGGGATGCCAGAAATCTAAGCGTGACAGTAGATCGGTTCGAGCCGGAGGACGTGCCAAAATGATTCGACGCTGTATGCTGTCTCCAACCAGCCTACAGGCTCTTCGCTGCACTGGCGCGTTCTTTGAAAAAGCTTGTGAAAACACGTTTTCGACAGACAAACATCAATCAGAAACTATGTGAAAATTATGGTTGATCGTACGAAATCGACTTTATTCAATGAATAAAATAGAAATGCGTTGCGGCTTCATTTGTCAAAGTTAAGGCTGTCGAAAGCGTAAAGAAAC